>NZ_JBPWAP010000036.1:0-54978 GCF_051776705.1 Bacillus cereus group sp. BceL291
TAATATTAAGAAAAAACATTCAATTTCTTTATATTCTATCACGAATATAAAGAAAGGATGGCATTTTTTACTTTTGGGGATAGTTAACACTTTTAAGTTGATGGGCATGTGAGATTTCCCCCGTACGGCACTTTTCCACTTACTTGCTTAACGTTATATTTCTGCTGAGCATTTACTAAAATATCATCTTGATTTCCTATTAAATGAGGTCTATTTAACGTCAAAGGTAACTGAATTCGTAGGGATTCTTCATAAGTAGACTTACAAACATTGTATTGTCCTTTATCTACAATAGTTGTCGAAAGCAGATTTGAAAAAAGGTAATTACGATGAGAATTGGAAGAAAATTCAATAACAATTTGTTCACTACTCATCCGGTACGTATCCCAGATCATACAATCAAATGTATTATACGCACCTGAACAACGAATTACTTTTTCCGTTTGTTGTCTACATTGCACTTGAATATCATGAAACGTATTTCCTGAACTTTCATTTGGCAAATCACTATTTCCATCTACTTCAATCCCATACACACATCCATCAATAAATATAGATTGAAATACATTGGCGTTAATCCAGCAAGGTGTATTGATATCATTTATATATTCTGTCTTCAAATGTATTGCAGTTTGAAAGTTTTTAATTTGAATAAATTTAACTTGAAAGAAACTAATAAAATCCCATGCCTTTTGACAATAAAAATGTATAGCTTTTCCTTTATACGATGGAGTTGTATTTATTATATTTATATTTGATATAACAGATTGATTAGGTACTTCGATTTGTTGTGAACCAGAAACATAAATAACAGCAGATTGAAACAATGGATTTATAACTTGAAGAGTACCACCAACTATCGAAGCGTTACTTTGTAGCTCAAATGCATTAAAATCCCCATCAATTTGCAGTGTTACGGTAGGATCCAACTCTAATCTTACGTTTGATTTAATAACAATCGGCTTTACAATTTTGTACGTATTTACCCCTGTAATTCTAACCGTCGAAATTCGATTCGCTACACAATAATCAATAGCTTGCTGAATTGCTAATGAGCTATCATTTCCCGAGTTTGGAACTGCGCCAAAACAATCAATATGAACGCTACTTTCTGGCGCACAATCTTCTTGGGATGAAATATATTCTGACAAAATAAATTCACTCCTCATATTACCTTTTTCATATAATATGTGAGTTGTCTCTTAAAAGTTTCTATAATAAAAAAAACAAACGACCTACTCGGTCATTTGTTTAATTCATATATATTTTTCGTTTCCTCTATCATTTTAGTTAACGAGAAATATCTCATTGCTTTCTCTCGTGCTTTCAATCTAATAGCAGTTACCTTTTCTTCATTCCCTTGTAGTTCCTCAAGCGCACTTGCGAATTCTGATTCGCAATATTCAGATATCAAAACACCTGACTCTCCATCTATTACCGCTTCATGTATTCCACCAACATCTATTGAAACAATTGGTGTCCCTGTAGCCATCGCTTCAATTACTACCATTGGAAACACTTCACGAAAAGATAATAAAAGTAAGGCGTCCATATTCCCTATAAACTCATGCGGCTCTGAAATATTCCCTAGCATCTTCACCCTTTGCTGCAATCCATATTTTTCTATTTCTTTCATAATCGATTCTTTCTCTGGTCCATCACCAGCAATATAAAACATAAAATCATTTCTCTTTTTCAACACATTTGCAATTTTGACAAATAGTTGATGGTTTTTCTCTTTGGATAATCTAGCTAATATCCCTATTTTATATGTAGATTCTTTCTTTTTCTGCTGGAATAAAAACTTTTCAATATCAACACCGTTATAAATTGTATTTATTTTTTCTTCTGCTACATGAATTGAAATTAAATTGTTCTTTTCAAACTCACTTACTGTAATAATATTGTTCACATATTTATTCATGAAATACCGAAAAAGCGTTGGCATTTTCTTTTCTAATATCGTTACATTGTGTTTCGTATAAACAATTTTCATCTTTTTTTTAATAAACTTTTGAAGTAGAAAAGCATATAATACCATTCGCAAACTATTTGCATGAATAAGTTCTATCTTTCGTTTACAAATTTCGTTTCGTAAATAATAAATATTTCTCAAATGATTCCATCGACTAAGTAAGATAAAATTTTCTTTTCTAGTAAGGGATTCATATAGTTCTCCATCACCTGCAGCTGTATAAATCTTAAAATCCTCATAATGCAAATTATTTTCTAATTTACAGAAATAATTTTCGGCTCCGCCAGTTATCAATTTATCAGTCATCAACAGTATATTCATAATTGCGTCTTCCCAACTACATTGATTTTATTTTTTTTATAAGCATGATAAGCATACTTACTAAAATAGTAAAAGCTTTGCACTGCATTAAGACTTTTTTGGTCCCTTAATAATTTCCAATACCGAAAAGCTGCTCTAACTTTATTTCTCGAAACAGAATTTGCTACAATTCGATACTTCGCTAATACTTGCTGTATCCCTTTTGCTTCATGCCCTTCATGTAATAAGTTCAGCCATAACGCTGTATCTTCCGGCTGTACACTAGGCATTTCGACATACGGAATTTTTTCACGATCAATCATCACCGTTAAACACCCGATAATTGTATTTCCTACTAAATAATGATAGTCAACAGATTTTGGTACACTCACTTCGCGATTTAATTCATTACCATTTTCATCAATTAAACTATACGACGCATATGAAAAAGCAATATTCATTTCTTCCATAAATAACAATTGTGTCTTCAATTTATGCGGCAACCATATATCATCACTATCTAAAAAGGCAATGTACCTTCCTCTCGCCTCTCGAATCGCTAAATTCCGAGCTTTAGCAGCACCAACATTTTCTTTTAATGATAATAACCTAATACGTGAGTCTCCTTCTATTATCTCTTTAATTTTTGCGGCAGATTGGTCGGTTGAACAGTCATCAACGATAATCATTTCCCAGTTTTCATACGATTGATTCTGTACAGATAAAATTGTCTCACCTATAAATCGTCTACTATTATAAGAAGGTGTTATTACAGAAACATGAGGCGCCTTATTATGTGCTGATAGACATTTTACCATCTATCTTTCCCCTTCCTTCATATATTGAAATATACTTCACAACAACTGCTAAAAATAAAAAGAACGCTTCGTTAATAATGAGTGACAATGACATCATCTGAAATAAAAATGCAATCATAGTCAATAGAAGGTATGGTTTTTCACGAAACAAAGTATGCTGCGCTAACTTAAACATTAATATGAATAAAAACGCACTATATAGAAGAAAACCAATTGTACCCGACTCAGACAAAATTTCTAAAAATGTATTGTGTACATATAATTTTTCATTAAATTGATACTCATAATAATTAGAGAAGTTAAACGCACCAATTCCGATATATGGATTGGATAAATAATATTTAAAAGCAGCTTCCCATAATGTAAATCTACCACTTCCATTATCATGGGAAAAATCAGAAATTCGTTTATTTAATATGTCATCTAATTGGCCCCCCATTACACTATTCGATAAACTAAAAATAACTACACTAAACAATACTAAACTCATAATTATTTTTATTTTTTTAGCGAAACTAGACATACATATATATACAAAAATGACAAGCACAAGCGCTAATATTCCCCCTCTTGAAAAGGTTAATAGACTCGTCGTAACACATAAAATTAACCCTAAGATGTTAGTGATATTTTGCAAATTCGTCATATAGTACATAAAAAATATTGTATTATAGAAAATAAAAATGTTAGGATCATCTAGCAATCCAATTAACCGTGGATATCCTCTATCAACTAATAATCCAGCAAAAATTTCTCTCTCTTCTCCACCGTATAAACTAAAGTATTGTAAACCGATTATATAGAGTAGTAGACTTACAACATTAAATACTATTCCTACATAAGCAATGGATGATTCAAGTACCACTATTTCAGTATTCCCCAATAAATTTCTCATTATAAAATAGCATCCTAAAACGAGTAGCACGCCAAAAATCATACGAATACTAGCATTTAAATACATAGAAAGAATTCCGCTTAAACAATAAATGAAATAAAACAGTAAAAATATAACTTCATGAAAATATAACTTTTGAATATGAAAGTCTTTAATTGTTAAACAAAAATATATGACTAAAAAAATCATATATATCTTCAATGAAAATCCAATATATAAATTGTATTTACTTAACATGACAAATAATATTAGAAGAATAATCCATCCCATTGATACTTTCATATTATTTTCCATAGGCTATATCCCCTGTTTCGTAATATAATCCTTTTTGCGTATTTTTCTTATAAAAGAAAGAAGAAGTTTTTTTAGCTCATAATCATATAGGAATATGGCAGCTACTACAATTAGTATATTAAGAACAAGCGCAATTAAATGATATGTATGCAATATATATTGCACTCCAATAAAGGTTACACCAAAATAAATTGTATACGGTATTACAATTTGGAATACAATTTTTTTCTTCACTACACTTACCGCTATATATCCCACTAAAGCGACTATTTCAAATAAAACCATAGCGTATGCCGCTCCTATCACTCCACCAAGACTACTAAAGCTATAAAGCATAACCCCACCTATCACCAATGCTACACACTGCACAACAGTCCTCTTATTTTGACAACCACTCGTCGTTAAACCGTCAGCAATGGCAATATTTAAACTTTGTAGCACAATAAGAAATGATAATATTTGGAGTGGTTCTACTGCATTCCTCCATTCTTCATGAAAAAATATAGAAATAAAGTATGGTGCTAAATGATATAAACCGATCGTCATACATATTCCTACAATCGCCATTGATTTAATTTGAAGTAAATTTAATTTCGTATGCTCTTCTATATTATTCTGGTTATAATGCTTAAAGAGCACCGGAAAAAATGCACCTGCAATTACCCCTGGTACTTGATATAAAGCTGCCGGCATCCGGTACGCCACTGCAAAAACACCTACCATACTTAATGGCAATGTATAGTTAAGCAAGATAGGCGCTAATTGTGGCGTACTCATTATTAAAAAACCGCTAATAATAAAGGGAGTTAATTGCCAAAATAACGCTTTATGAATTACGACTTTCATATTCATTTTCGTCTTTCTTCTCATGATATATATACTGAATAAACCACCAATCATATACCCAAAAGCATATAAGCGAGCTGTTACATACACCGGTAACTCTCCGAAAATACAAAAACATGTAATTATAATGACAACTGATGCTGATACAACTTTTATGAGCGCTATATACTTCATACGTTCCGTCAGTTGAAAATAGGCAATCCCTATGTTTTGCCAAGTTAATCCTATTAACATGAAAAACATTACGTTTATCATCATATAAATTAAATTTTTATCCGCATACATATAATGAATAGCAATATAACCGATGATAGAAATAAAAATAAGTAGAATCATCCTTATTTTTATATACGATGATAAAATCTGCTCTAAATCTGCTCCATCCTTTGCCCCTTCTCGAAGAAACGTATTACTAAGTCCTAAGTCTGTAAAAAATAACATAACAAACGTCACTGCTATGGCAACACTAAACATCCCATAATGTTGTGCGTTAAAAAAGTTTGCTAAAACAATTAAACTGACGGCCTGAAGAAGGTTAGCTAAAATCGTACTATAAAATAGATGGATAATATTGCTTAGAATAGATCTACCCATACAAGTTCTCCTTTGCAAGTAACCTACTTACATATGTTGTTTGTTTACATATATATTTATCTTGCACCATTACCGTTCAATACAATTAAAACGGTTTTACATAAAATACGGATGTCCATCCGAAATGTTTTCATTTCAATATACTCCATGTCCAGCCTCAACTTTTCCTTTGGATCAAGATTATACCCTCCATTTATTTGTGCCCATCCTGTTAATCCTGGTTTTACTATTAAACGTTCCTTAAATTCTGGAATATACGCATCAAACTCATTATAAAAAAACTCTCTCTCTGGTCTAGGGCCTACAAAAGACATATCTCCCCTTAAAATGTTTAAGAGCTGTGGTAATTCATCAATTCTCGTTTTTCTTATAAACAATCCAACTTTTGTAATTCTTTGATCATGTTCTTTTGCCCATTGTGGTCCGTTCATTTCAGCATCCTTTACCATCGACCTTAATTTAAATACATTAAACTTCTTCCCGTTTATACCTAAACGTTCTTGAAAGTATATTGGAGCCCCTGATGTTTCTAAGGTAATCATAATACAAAAGAACAACATAATTGGTATTGTTAATAGTAACAATATGATTGAAAATATAATATCAAACAAGCGTTTTACACTTCGATTCAATATGCTAGGCTTTTCTTGAGCCGGAATCGTATACAACTTGGCTTGATTTGTTTCACGAATCATGGATCGTTACCCCCACATTCAAGAATATAAAATTATACCTATTAATTCACATTCTTTCCTATTTATATCCGCTATTACTTTTTGCACTGTACGTAGTGAATCTTTTTGCTTTTTAACTGCTAAAACCACTCCATCGCATTTCCCTGCAATAATGTGCGTAGCAGGAAGCTCAAATACTTCAGAAGAATAAACGAAAATGTAATCAAAATCTTCTTTCCACTTAGCAATCGCATTATCAAATTCATCCATAGCAACTAAAGGCGTCCCTGTATGTACTGTTTTTTTTGCAGGAATACAATATAAGTAATTAGACAAATTACTAGAAAAAGATTCATAATTGCAGGAGGAAGAGCTTATTATATCGTTTACTGTTATCATGTGATCACTTTGTAATAATACATGTAGTTTAGGGTCAGAAAAATTCACATCAATAAGTAACACCTTTTTTTTCATTTCCGCAAACACTAGACCCATATTTACTATAAGCGAGGCAACAACACCTCTGTCCTTCGTTGAACTAACTGTGAACAGTTGTTTTCCGGATTTTTTCAGCTCGTGATACACCGTATAAAACTGCTCTTTCATCAGATCATCATGCAAATTGAATGGCAGCTGCTTCTTTGTTCTAAACATCGACATGTTCACCTCGATATATAGATGATTTTTTATCAACCTCTGTAGGTTTCTTTTTTCTATTTGGTTCCATATTTATGTGACCAATAACAGAGACTGTTGTTATTTTCTCTAAATCCTGTTCCGTGTATATACGTTCATCAAAATAATCTCGAAATACAGCTAAACCTATCCCAACAAAAAAACTAACAATTAAAGAAATAGGAATGATCAGTTGAAATTTCGGAAACAATTTTTCAGCCTGTTCCTGTAACTCAGGATCAGTTAATACTTTCACCCCTTGTACATTTGTGTACTGTTGAAAGCTTTTTTGTGATTGCTCTGCCAATGTCTTTACAATGTCTTTCACGATTTTCGGATTGGAATCTTTTACTGTCACAGTTACAATTTGTGAGTTGTCCGTATTCACAACCGAGATTTTTTGTGCTAATTCATAACTTGATTGCTCTAATTTCAAAGTTTTTTTGACTGTTGAAATAATTAATGGGCTTTTTAAAATATCAACATACGATGTTACTAGTTGCTTATTTTCTTGTGTTTTATTTGTTGAATTTTCCTTATTAAACTCATCTAAATTCCCAACAAGAATTTGCGTTGAATATTGATATGACGGCTTTAAAACATACATAGAGATAAGAACTAAAGAAGCGGTTAAACAACACATCGTTAAAATAATCGTTACGAATCTTCTTTTCAGTAATTGTTGAAAATCTTTTATACTCATTTCTTGCTTCAATTATTTCACCGCCCTTTTCTGAATAACATCCTGCAATTCACTCTTTACAGATAACCCTTTCTCTCTTCTATCCACTTGTTTTGTTACATACTTTCCGACTCCGAATGCAAATTTTTCTACATATACATACGAAAGCATTGCAAGTATAAACGAAAAAACAAGTGAAAAAATTAAAATAATAGGCAACGGTAATATTTCATGGAGCATGTATATAAGGGAAAACAACGATATAATATGGTATAAATAAAGACTGTAAGAAATCTTCCCCAAATATAACAAATATTTATTATGTAGCAAGGACGACAAAGTTGATATTGACAAACTTAATATGACAAATAAACATGCACTTATCGCCACTACGTAGTCTCGAAATATAAAATTATTGAGCACTTTAATTTCTCCTATAAGCCCTTCATACATAAAAAGTAAAATCGCAAATAAAAACCATGCAATTTTCGTGTTTTTAGTACAATTACTATAAAAAACTATTAAATTATTTTTATACTTCGCAACTAGTGCTCCTAGTAAAAACAGTACTGTGTAATGCAATGTTAATGCATAGCTTGTTAATGTTAAGCCCGAGCGAAACAAAAATAAGATTACGACAGAACATATACTAAAACTAAACAATAATAGTAATGAACACCTTAACGTTTTTCGTAAGCAAATCATCAAAATTAACGGGAAAATTATTGATATTCGCATTTCATGGACAAGTGACCAAATCACACCGTTATATGCATCTGTATTATATTTCCCAACCAATAAAATATGTTGTGCGATTAAGCTTGAAGAACTTTTAATCGTCCATGAGCGATTAAACCATTCACTTAAATAAGAAATACCATATTCACTAATTGTAATCTGGCATACAATAGCTATAATTATTGCCACAATATAAGGAATATATATTCTGCATATACGTTTTAAAAGGTATGACCCATAGCTACTATAGTTTTTTTGAATAGATTCATACAAAACAAATCCGCTCAAAACAAAAAAGATAATAACTGATTCGTTACCACTACTAAAAATTAGACGAGCAGGCGTTTCTTTTAATAGATACACAACAAATGGTTTATTATCTTCATAACTGTAATTTTGAAATGCTGAAAAAATCATTAAATGATGACCAATCATTACTACTAATGAAGAAATCCCTCTTATAGAGTCCAATTCTTCGTATCTTTTCATCTTTTTACATCAACTCCTAATGAAATGATAATAATCATTTCAAAGCGACATCTTTATTCATATTCCTCTCCTTTCTTTTCATTCCAATTTTTCATATTAAAATGATTTTATAGTATAAATTTGAGTGTATTGTAACATTTTTTGTAATATTTTGAATAGAAAATCCCAAAAATTGGTATATACCAATTTCAACCTCGAAAAATGAGTAATATTGATAGAAAAACGCTATAAAAATATCTTGCATATTTACAAAATTAAAGAGCTGAATAGCGTTTTTTCAATATAAAATAAAAAAGATAGCCTACATAGGCTATCTTTTTTATTTTATTTAATTACTGGCACCACTATATGCTACATGTCGTTTCTCAATTCTCTCTTCAATTTCTTTCATATTTTCTTTATTATTTAATAGTGATTGTTTATTTTCAATTAATAATTGTTTAAAAGATTTTCTCACTTTTTTTCTCATTTTCATTGTCCTCCTTGGGGGATGGTTTATATAAAAGATAAAGAATTATCTGTGTGTTCTTATAATAATTGATTGTTGTGAATTCTATTTGAACTTCATATGAAAATCTCGTTTATTTTCTGACAACTTTGTGAACACGAAAAAATGATTATCTAAAACTATGTTGAAATTAATTCACTTCATGATAAAAGTTATTATTTTCATCAACTTTTATCATTATATCTTGTCGAAATATTTATATATTTAAAATTGAGTTCGACATAATTTTATTTATTATAATACTGTTTACAAAAACAAAAAGAAGGTGTCACCAAGTCAAAGTTCGACTTATGCAACATCCCTCTTCCCAAACTATTTATAGCATATTTATTAATATTTCAGGTCTTCCCCAATTCATTTCTTCACAAACAAATCTAAGTTTTTCTTCATCCATTGTGTGTAATCCTTCTTCTAGTGAACATGAAATTGGAACTTCACAGTGAATTTGGGCTAATTGTAACGAAATATTTAAGTTCTCTAAATCACTTTCAATCTTCGTACGCTGCGCTTTTGTTAATGATTCTACATTTTCTAGTACAGCGGATACTGTTCCGTGCTCTTGAATAAGCTTATACGCTGTTTTTTCACCGATACCTTTTACCCCTGGATAATTATCACTTGTATCTCCCATGAAAGCTTTTGCATGGACGATTTGCCATGGCTCTACACCTTTTTCTTCCATGATTTTCTCCGGTGTGTAATATTCGTAATTTCCAATTCCTTTACGCAGAAGCATGACTGTAACGCTCTTATCAACAAGTTGAAGTAAATCCGTATCACCTGTTAAAATATAAACTTCAGCTTCATTGCAATATTGTTTTGCAAGCGTACCGATACAATCATCGGCTTCGTAGCCTTTCATACCGATAACTGGAATGGATAATTTTGCAGTCATTTCTTGCACTAAATCAAATTGAGGAATTAATTCTTCTGGTGGCGCTGCACGATTTGCTTTATAATTCGAGAACGATTCTGTTCTAAATGTCGTACTTCCCATATCCCAGCATGTAACGATATGTGTTGGTTCGATCGCTTGCGTAGCTGTTAATAAGTGTTTCATATAACCATGAATCCCGTTCGTAGGGGTTCCATCTTGTCGTTTCATAAATTGTCCGTAGACACTTGTTGCGTAAAAAGCACGAAATAATAGTGCCATACCATCAACTAATAATACTTTTTTCATAATTCCTCTCCTATTAAAAAAATAATAACCTTACGTTATCACGTAAGGTTATATAAATAGATTACCATTCTACGTTTTTGCTCAACTTTGTCTATTATACATTGTTTTTGTATATTTAGCATCATTAACACATTAAGACGTTCTACTACAACAAGTATGCAAGATGCCTGAATACGTATTTTTTCCAGTAGAAACAACGATAGCTTTTGCATTTCCACTAACGATATGCGAACCTTTAAAACATACATTTTCAAGCTCAAGTGGATTATAATCTTTCATCCGTTTTAATGGAATAAACCGTTTACGTTCAAGGTGATAGCAGCTCTCAAACTTCTCTATATTCGCTTCGTTTCCCGTTAATACAGACTCATTCACTAATAAATCATCTGCATAAATAATACGTACATCAGCTGGCACAGCATCTCCAGCCGAAAGAAAAATCATATCTCCAGGTACAAGTTCTTGCACAGGTATCTCCATCATTTTCAGTTCACTATTTAGCCCTGTACTACTAGAACATTCTACTCTAGATACAGTAATCGTTTCACGTTGTAATTCATCACACACACGTTGTTTTGAAAAACCTGGAATCATGCCACCTAGCTTCATCATTACTTCTGCAAGAAGTGCTCTTTTTGAAGTTAGTTCATTTCGGCCATATACTTGAATACGTTTTTGTGCCTCTTTCATTGATAGTCCGTCTCTTGTTGTTTTAAAATATGCAAATACAGATTTTACATCTCTTGTTGCAATTTCAATTAATAAATCTTTATTTTTTTGGAGCATTGTTTGTTCTTTTATTGATTTTTTACTTAGTTTATATGACGTGTTACCCACAGTTTTGTTTGCATATAACATATTATCGTCTCCTCCTTTACAACATAGGAAGAAACGCTTTGTTTCTCAATTTATCCACTTTACTGTGAAAGTGTCTCGCGCTTTATAAACGCTATATTGTGATAAATATAGAGGGAGGAACAAATCGTTTCCTGCCTACATCATATATTTTTGATTTGAAGTATATGGGTAACGGAACCGAGTCAGAATTTGACATGCTCCTCACCTCCTCGTTTAATTTTATAGTTTATAATATGAAATTACTCATAGCTTGGTAACAAAAAAGACCCCTACCCTTAAGAGAGTAGCGGCCATTACATACACAAATAAACGATTTCTAATATAATTAGAAATCTACGGACCTCTCCCTCACCGAGTTTTAGCACTGTATAGCATAGGTACATTACCAGCTACGTTAAGAAAAACCTTAATTCGATCATTCCTGTTGACCCATTGGCGTCTCTCGACATTTTTGGGCAGTAGCATTTCTCTATACAGGAGCCTCACCTAACAGAGACTTATTTTCATTACATTGAAAATGTTACTCTTATTTAAAATAGATGTCAACACTTTGTATGGAAACTTCACAGGTGAATCAAGATAATATTAATATATCTATGCAACAAAAAAACCTTACGTATAAAACGTAAGGTTTTTATATAGCCCCACATATGCCGTTCTCTCTAGATGTCCATAAACCTGCTCTCACAGGTGGATGCCCTCACAAATGTTTGTAACTTCCTTCTTAAAAAGATGGCATGTTAGCTACATTTAAATATTGAACTTCCATATTAAACTTATTGGTTTAAGACATGCATAAGCTACGTACACCGTAGGAATTTTATATAAGGTTAGTTGAAATAAGACCCCCGCACGTGCCGCTCCTCGTAAATGTCCAAAAACCCGCTACTCGCAGGTGGATGCCCTCACAGTTACCGTACATCTTCCTCCACAAGGAAGGCTTGATGATGGTCGCTAAATATTGAGCTTCCGTATAACTAACATCGGTTTTAGACATAAATAAGTTACGCACACCGCAGGATGTATTATTTACTTGTCGTTATATTATCACATTGTTTCCAATGTGTAAAATACAAAGTTTTTCGAGCAATCTCTTGCTTGTGACCTTATTTTAATACAAATTATTTTTGCATGCAAGTGATTAATCTTCTTCTTTTGCAATTTGATTTTCTGGATAAGAGATCCAATCACTCCAGCTACCTGCATACAATTTAACATTTTGGAATCCAGCCAATTTTAATGCGACGATATTTGGACATGCCGTAACACCAGAACCACAATATACAATGGTTTCCTTATCTTTCGACAGATTTTGGAATCGTTCTTGTTGCCCAGCTTTATTCTTAAATTGTCCTGATTGCAACATTCCATCCTTCCAAAAATGGTTTACCGCTGTTGGAATATGTCCTGCTTTATGATCGACAAGTTCCTCTACACCAGCATAACGTTTGGGCTCTCTTGAATCAATTAATGTAACATCCGCACCTGCACGGATATTCTCTCTGACCGTTTCCATCGTTACAAGCATATGATCTTGTATATTAGCTTTGAATGTTTTTCGTATAGCAACAGGAATTTCCGCTGTTGTCGGTAGTCCATTCTCTTTCCAAGCCTGGAAACCACCATCTAATATATATACTTTCTCATGTCCTACATAGTTACATAACCACCATAAACGAGCAGCATTTGCACCGGCTTGACTGTCATACGCAATTACTGTCGTATGTTCATCAATACCAGCCTTCGAAAGCTTGTCTGCAAACTCATCAATATTTGGTAAAGGATGGCGGCCACCATGTTCTGCTATAGGACTTGATAAATCTAAATTCAAATCAAAATATAACGCATGAGGAATATGTCCTTCTTCATACTTTTCTCTACCCCAATTAGGATTCGCTAAATCAAAACGACAATCGATTATACGGACATTCTCATCTTCTATATGCTCACGTAACCATTCGACTGTAACTATCATCTTTAACGACCTTCTTTCTCTTTCAAACGACTTACATACTCCATAACCATTTCTTCTGTAACATATTTACGCTGCAAGGTAACACCATTTTTTGCAAGATCATTAATCTGCTTCGTTACAACATTAATGACATCAACCGAAAATTCTTTCCCATTTGACGCAAGAGATACGGCAGCTTCAATAGCTGCTTCACGCTGTGCATCTAATTGTAAACATGCTTTTACACTTTCATTTTGTTTACGAGAATGTGCTGTAATTGCTTTATGTACTTCCATCTTCTCTTCCCCCTAAATAGTTATACGTTTTTATTCAATTCCATTGCAAGCCGGATCATATCACGACATACAATCCCATTTTCAATAATCTCTTCTTCATAATGCTTCGAAAAGTAATCAAAATCAATAGAAAAAATACGAAATCCACATTTTTGATATAAAGCAAGTTGTGAAACACTAGAATTGCCTGTACCAACTTCAAGTTTTGACATACCATATCCTTTAGCAGTTTCTACAGCATGCCTTAATAGCTTCTTCCCAATCCCTTTTCCTTGCAAATGCTCTGCAACCGCAATATTCATGATTTCCATCGTCTTTGGCCTTGTTTCCAAAAGAACATATACACCGATAACGCTCCCCCCCTGCTTAGCTACGTATGTTAATCCTCTTTGTACATACGTAGCTATTTGCCGTTCACTTGGATCCGCAAGTAACAATAAAGCCTTCGGTATAGCCTCTTTTGGAATACGTTCTATTACAACAGACATAAAAAATTCCCCCTTCTCTATTGTTCTAAACCCTCCTTGTCTACCATAAATAATAGAAAGGAGGGATTCACCATGGACAACAATGAGAAAAAATGCAACGTCATCTCTATTGATGGAAAGAAGAAGAAAAGCGACACGTATTCCTATCCAAAATTAGTAGTTGAAAACAAAACATATGAATTTTCTTCATTCGTCTTATGCGGTGAAACACCAGATGGCAGACGACTCGTTCTTACTCATATGATTTCTACCGATGAATTTGCTGGATTTGTAAAATCTTTAGATACTGTACTTCAAAAGAAAATTGAACGAATCTTTTTCTCATAACGACTATATAACATAAATTTCTTTTTCAATCTCTACTAACTGCTTTTGCAATTGTTCTTTACTTTGTTCATATAGAGATACATCGATCGTTTCAGCCAATGCAAACAATATACTTTCATAATAGTTCATCACATCTTGCTGCATCACTTTTTGGAATAAATTCCACTTCATATCCCACTCTTGCTTATAATGATGAACAAATAAATGTTTTTCATCAGCTACATAGTTTGATACGAGCGGTTCTAATACAGATTTAGCGTCTTCTTGCATAAAAGCTTTGTCATTCTTTTCAAAAAAGCTTTTCTCATTTTTAAAATGTGCCAGTGCTTTTTTGAAATCTTTTATTTCAACTGAAGGGAACGGTTCTTTATGTGTAATATCTTTGTATTCATACTCCACTGTTCCATTCATAGAAATTGATTCATTTTCTACTTTACAGTTCACTACAATTTCATCCTTTGCACGCTTCATCGCTTCGTCTATCCATTTTTCAAGGCGTAATGATGTCGCACGCATTTCTTGTAATAAATCATGCTGAATAAATGCTACTAATTCCATAACACACTGTTGCAATTGTGTTTTCACATTTCCATCCGTTCGAAGTGATGCCGGATTAATAAATTCAGTAAACACATCATTATAGCGGAGGAATAGACGCTGTTGCACGTAATAAAGCAACTCTTTCACTTCATTTTGCATCGCCTGTTCTTCAGCAAGTACACTATATGAAGAAATGATATGAAGTAGTTGATCACGCTCTGCTTCATATTTTTTCGTTTGCTTCTCTTTCTCTTCATTCCCCTGCTTTGCACCCTTTATCATGTTTACTAAAAGCTGATCTGCCCCTTGCAACGCACCATATAGAGCATGCACAGAAACAAGCATTAAATCTCTCATCATAAAGGACGTAAATGATTCCTCAAACTTAGTAATCCCAGAGTTTTGTAAAATACCATACTTCTCTTTTTCAACATTCTTTCCTTGTTTCTCTTCAAGCGCACATAAACTTGAAATTGCAAATAAACGCGGATTTCTAATACCGTATTGCAGTAGCTGATCTGCGATATAACCTTTTACCATTTCAAGTTCTTCTTCAGACTCTGCTAAATCCGCAGCATTAATTAAGAAGAACATTTTATCAAGGGCAAAAGTATCCTTTACACGACCAAGCTGAATTAAAAATTCACGGTCAGCACGAGAGAATACATGGTTATAATATGTTACAAATAAAATAGCATCTGCGTTTTTAATATACTGAAATGCAACATCCGTATGGCGAGCATTGATAGAATCCGCTCCAGGTGTGTCTACAAGCGCTACTCCCTGCCTTGTTAAAGCACAATCATAATAAAGTTCCATATACTCAACGAAGCATGATTTCTCTTCATTCGCTACATAATCAGAGAACTCTTCTAATGTAACTTGTACTTGTTCTCCTAAATAAGTAGAAACTGCATCATACCCTTTTTGTACCGCTCGTAAAAAGCTAAATGTTGTTTTTTGCTTCCCAGTTGGTGAAGGATATTTCATAACTTTATCAATTTGTGCTAACGCTTCATCTAACGTAGCAATCTCATAATGAAACAGCTTATAAACAGCTTTCATATCTTCTAATAACGCTTGCTTTGATTTAAACTGAACAATTACTGTTCCATGTGGTTTTTCCTCTGTAACCGGCAAAATTTGATTAATCGTTGCCGTCGTCGGGTTTGGTGATACAGGAAGTACTTTCTCACCGAGTAAGGCATTGGCAAATGATGATTTTCCAGCACTAAATGCCCCGAATAACGCTACTGTAAATTGTTTTGTTTCTACACGTCTTCTTTTCTCTATTACCTCTTGCTGTACATGTTTCAGCGCTGGCAATGGCTCTAATATCGTTTCAGCTTTTTTCACTTTCTCTAATATCCGCTGAATATTTAAAGCCGCCGTTCCTTTCAGCTCTTCTTCATGAATCGCTACGTTATCGTTTACGATTTCCTGCTCTTGTAGTGTAAATTTCTCACTAACAATTTGCTTTTCCCTTTGCAATATCTCATCTATTTGCAAACCTTCAGGCGTAGCAACATGATCGTGCCAAACATTTCGTAAATAGTCTTCATATGCCGCCAAATTGTTATTGTATTGTAATTGTGTTTCTTTCGCCGTTTGCAACATCGTATATGTTTCAATCTCTTCTTCAATACGAGCAACTGCTTCCCTCACCTTTTGCTTTAAAACGACCGCACTTTTATCAAAAATTTGCTGTGCTTTTATAAAATAACGCTTCTTTAGTTCATTCGCTACATCCGCTGTATAAAGAAGTAAGTAATCACCTGTGAAACCTGCGCCTTGTTTAATTACCTCAGCCAACATTTCTGGTCCGAAAGCAATTTCTAACCCATATATGTCTTTCCCAATTTCCTCCGTGAACAATCCTTCTTCTTTTAAAAAGGCTACAATAAATTCCTTCACATGAAAATCAAGCTGCGTTTCAACAGTCTTTTGAAGGGCAGAATAAAACGCCTCTACACGCCTTTGTTTTTCTTGCTCCGTCTTTCCTTTCGCAAATAGCAAACCGACTTTAAACTTTGTTAATTTCGTTTCTAAGTACGCATTTGCCAATTCTCTCATTTCAAATGGCATTAAATACGCGTTATCTAATATAGCTTGTAGGCCTTTTATAAATTCATTTCTCACATGAGACTCTTTACTTGCCTCACGATTTTTCGCTTCCGTTAACTCTTCCTTCTTTTCAACTACCTCTGAAATAGAAAGTGGTGATGCTAACTCTTCCTCATATTTCAAAAGAGCTTTTTCATTTTCAGAAACAATAAACGAGAAATGTTCCCCCATTAAATATTCTGTTTCTCGCTCCATTCCAGTCCTTACATACTGCTCTTTTTCTTTCATAATAGAAGTAATTAACGTTTCTAAGCTTCCAATTTCATTATGTGGATGGTTCATCATTCGTAATGACGTATAATATACTCCATCTACTTCAATATCCCAGTTAGAGAACGATTGCTTTACACTATCTTTATAATTCTCAAACGACAATTCATTTTCTTTATGTTTATCTATTTGATTGACAACGAGATAAACCGTTTTATTACGTTGTTTCAATTCTTTAACAAATTGCAAATTCACTTCCGATTGGACGTGATTATAATCCATCATATAAAAAATTACGTCTGCTAGATGTAGCGTTGATTCTGTCGCTAATTGATGGGCATCATCTGTTGAGTCAATCCCTGGTGTATCTACTAACATAACACCTTCAGGAATTGGCGCATCATTCCGATAAATGTGAACACCAATTACCTCATCACCATCTTTACAAATTTGTTTTAATTCTTCAGCTGAATATGCACCGTCATACTCGTACTGTTCTCCAGATTTAACCGTTACAACAACACGATCCATTCCTTTTTCAATTTTGACAACGTTAGCGCTTGTCGGAATTGGACTTGTTGGTAACAGCTGCGCTTTATATAGATGATTCATCATCGTTGATTTCCCCGCAGAGAAGTGACCACAGAACGCTATCATAAGCTGTTCTTGTTTATATTTTTGAATCACCTCAAACAACTTTAAACTATTCTCTGCATCGCCGTGTTTTTGCCACTCTTCATAAAAACAAACAAGTTTTTTCATACCGTTTGTCTGTACTATGTTTGTCATCCCCTTGTTCCCCTTTATCCAAGATGTATATACTTTTTCCCGCTAATTGCGAGCTCATAACCAGTGAGAGTTACACCTACCCATTGATTACAGTTTCACTTTACTATCATACTAAATTTTCAGCATATTCTCATTAAAAATAAAAAATCCCTTTCATTCTTTTTACAAATGAAAGGGATTTTATGTCATATCACTCATTTTGCTGTTCCTACTCCATTTAAAACATACTTCGCAATAACTGCATATACAGCGACTGTACCTGCTACTAATGTATATACCATACTTACGCACCAACCTTTTTTGATAATGATTATCAATTTTAAATATATTTTATCATTAAAGAGAATCATTATCAACACTTTTCATAAAGAAAGCTCCTTATAAGAAGGAGCTTTACTGCCTGTTTTGAAAAAGGGTAAAACTTATTGTGCACTCTTATTATATCTTATCCTACATAACTTAACAGTTTAAAAAAATGGAAATATCGCCTATCCCCTCCATCTTACATTTTGTATAATAAAAGGGAATTACTTAACAAGGAGGAAAAAAATGACGCAAAATCTCACACATGGCGAGAGGATACACTCCATCGATATTATTAGAGGAATAGCTGTACTAGGTATTTTTCTTGTGAATTGGCCTGTTATCGCCGGGGTTGACTCACGTGATCTTTCAGGAATTTACGAAGGGATAGACAGCTATATTCGCCTATTTTACGATATGTTTATTCAAACGAAATTTTATACAATTTTTTCGTTTTTATTCGGATTAGGTTTTTATATTTTTATGAGTCGTGCTGAGGCGAAAACCGAACGCCCAAAAACTTTGTTTGTTCGCCGCTTACTTATTTTATTATTATTCGGTTTCTTACATTACGTTCTTTTATGGGACGGTGACATTTTACATACTTATGCGATTGCTGGATTTTTCTTATTTTTATTTTATAAGAGAGAACCTCGTACTATTTTAATATGGGCTATCGTTTTATTGAGTATTTTTCAATTCATTATGCTAATGGCTGGTATTACGGTTGCATTGGTACCAAAGGAAGAGCTAGGTTTTTCCTTACCTATCATGCCATTAGAAGACTGGCTGTCACAAATACAAAATCGTTTCCATGCATTTTACGCTGATGGAATTGGATTAAATTTACTTATGCTTCCAGAAACAGTTGGGCTATTTTTGCTTGGTTTATACGCCGGCAAAAAGGATATTTTCCGCCGCACGAAAGAGTTAGATCCAAAACTTAAAAAATGGCAAATTATTATGTTCCTTTTAACATTACCAATGTGGTTCTTCATGGTCCGTTACTTCTTATCAAAACCATTTTATGAACCAATTTATATGCAGGTCTTTACAATGTTTAGCGGAAAAACGTTATTCATATTCTACATTTTCACGCTCATGCGTTTATTACAAAAAGAAAAATGGCAAACGTTATTACGTCCATTCCAATACGTTGGACGAATGGCATTAACAAATTACATCTCGCATACAATTGTTACATTACTTGTATTTGGTCTATTCCTTAAAAATTATTATCCTGCTCCATTATGGGTTGGACCAATATTCTGCATTAGTTTCTACACGTTACAAATCTTTATTAGCCGCTGGTGGCTTTCACATTACCAATACGGGCCACTTGAGTACATTTGGCGTCTTGGTACGTACGGGAAAATAATGCCACTTAAAAAGAAAAGCAAGGTCTCATAACGAGACCTTGCTTTTTCACGCTTCTCTTACTGCACTTTGCATAGATACTGGCTCTTCTTCTACTTTCACTTTGCGCTGCGGCACCATATTAAATACGATATTTAAAAGTACTGCTGACGCACTTCCAAGTACAATTCCGTTATCTGTTAAAATACGAATGCTTTCTGGAAGTTGTGAAAATAATGTAGGAACGACTGTTACGCCAAGCCCAATTCCGACAGAACATGCAACGATTAATAAGTTTTCTTGTTTACCAAAATCAACGCTACTTAACATTTTAATACCATATGCCATAACCATACCGAACATCGCTAACATCGCACCGCCCAGTACTGATTTTGGGATAATTGTGGTAATAGCTGCGATTTTAGGAATGAAACCAAGTACGATTAACATACCACCGCAAGTATAAATAATAACGCGATTTCTTACTCCAGTTAATTGAACAAGTCCTACGTTTTGAGAGTATGTTGTATATGGGAACGCGTTGAAAATGCCACCTAACACCATCGCTAATCCTTCTGCGCGATAGCCTTTTGTTAATTCTTTTTCACCGATTTTTTTATTGCAAATATCAGATAATGCAAAGTATACACCCGTTGCTTCTACAATCCCTACGCAAGCAACTAAAATCATCGTAATAATTGGTGTTAATTCAAATGTTGGTGTACCGAAGTAAAATGGTTGAATACCGTGGAACCAATCCGCCTCTCCAACCGCTTGCAAACTTACTTTCCCCATAAACGCTGCAACGATAGTACCGAACAATAAACCTAGCAAAATAGAGATTGAACGAATAAATCCGTCGAAGAAACGATACATAATGATGATAAATAGTAACACACCAAATGCTAATGCTAAATTTTCAAGACTACCGAAATCTTTACTTCCTACTCCTCCAGCCATATCATTAATTGCCGCTGGAACAAGTGTAACTCCAATTACTGTAACGACAGATCCTGTTACAACAGGTGGAAACAGTTTTACAAGTTTTCCAAATAATTTCGCAAAAATAACAACGAATAACCCAGCAGCAATAATTGCTCCATAAATTGAAGACACACCGTATTGTTTTCCAATCGCAATCATCGGTCCAACCGCTGTAAATGTACAACCAAGCACAACTGGAAGCCCAATACCGAAAAAGCGATTTGATAGTGCTTGTAAAATTGTCGCAACGCCGCACATTAATAAATCAATTGAGACTAAATATGTTAACTCTTTTTGATTCAAACCAAGTCCACCGCCCACAATAAGCGGAACGATAATTGCTCCAGCATACATTGCAAGCATATGCTGCATACCAAGCGATGCAATTTTAAATGGATGCTGCTTCATCGTTTATTTCACCTCCGCAGTTTCTTGCTGTACAAATGTAACTGTGCCGTTATCAAGTGATGCAATTTCTGCTAGTGATTCAACACGAACGCCTTGTTCACGAAGCTTCTTTCCTCCATCTTGAAATGCTTTTTCAATAACAATTCCAATTCCTGCAATACTCGCTCCGGCTTGCTCTACTAAACTCATTAAACCTAAAGCAGCCTGACCGTTTGCTAAAAAGTCATCGATGATTAATACACGATCATTTTCATCGATATGATTTCGAGATAATGAAATTTCATTTGTTTCTTGTTTTGTAAATGAATATACGTTTGCAACGTACATATTATCTTGTAACGTTAACGATTTACGTTTTCGTGCAAAAATTACTTTTACACCAAGCTCTAATGCAGCCATAACCGATGGTGCAATGCCTGAAGATTCAATCGTCACGATTTTTGTAATGTTCTCTTCTTTAAAACGTTTAGCAAATTCTTTTCCGATTTCTTGCATAAGTACTGGATCAATTTGATGATTTAAAAAAGCATCTACCTTTAATACGTCACCAGATAAAACCTTTCCTTCGTTCAAAATCTTTTCTTGTAATACTTTCATGTTTGTTCCCCCTCTTATGCAATAAAAAAACTCCAAAAGCCGCCACCACTCGTTACAAGTGAGAGACGCGCTTTTGGAGTTTCGCAAAAAAAGAATGCTAAACAAGCAATTATATTCGTCCTCACTCATAGTCAAAGTATTTACGGTACTTCGGTAGAAACTTGCAGGCCATATCCCCGCGATTATATGAGTGTAGCTAACTATTTATTTTATAGAAGGATTATAACGTACTTTTTATGCTTTGAAAAGCATTTATCAAAAAAACACGTACAAATTTTTAAAAACCACTATCTTTGTTCGAGTTTTGCAAACTCTTTCATTCCCAATTACAACTTCGTTAAAATGATTGGCCCATCTTTTGTAATCGCAATTGTATGCTCATATTGAGCTGATAATTTCCCGTCCATCGTTCGTACAGTCCACCCATTTAAATCTACTTTAGAATATCGCATACCTATATTTACAATCGGTTCAATTGTAATTACCATTCCTTCTTGTAACTGAGGTCCTTGTCCTTGTTTCCCAAAATGAAAAATTGCTGGTTCTTCATGAATCTCTTTACCAATCCCATGTCCCGTAAAGTCTCTTGCGACAGAAAAACCTTCATTTGTTACATAACTTTCAATTGCATAGCCAATGTCTCCTACATGATTACCAATTACCGCCTGATCAATCCCTTTATACAAAGCATTCTCAGCTACTAACAACAACTTTTCTGCTTCATCAGAAACTTTTCCAACTCTATACGTCCAAGCAGAATCTGAAAGACCCCCATTTAAGTTTACTACCGTGTCAATTGTTACAATATTACCCTCAGTTAAAGGAACATCGGCCGGAAACGCATGACACATTTCATCGTTTACAGATGCACATATCGCATATGGATACCCGTTGTAACCTTTCTGTTCAGATGTGGCACCATGCTTTTTTAAATACATTTCAACAAACGTATCAATCTCTTGTGTCGTTATACCTGGCTTTATCATTTTCGCAATTTCTTTATGACATGAAGCAAGTAATTTTCCAGATTCATGCATCAAATCTATTTCATTTTTCGTTTTAATTGTAATCATACTACCTCTATCCTTCCTTGCTAAACCTACTATTTGCTACTAAACTTCTATCATACACACCCTCTACCAAAATTTCAAAACTCTCAATTACAACAAGTAAAAAATATGTATCATATATTTCTAAATCAAAATAAAAAAACAGAAGATCCCTCTGTTTTTTAATCACGTTTACATATATAGTTCATTTTCAAGAACTCAAAACAACCACCATTTGTTTTCTGTATAAACGTTCCAACCGCTTCAAATCCCGCCCTTTTATACACTTTTATCGCTCTCTCATTAAATGTCGCTACTGATAGTGTTATATATTTGCATCCGTATTTTTCTTTGCTAAAAGCTAGTCCAGCATTCACGAACTGTAAACCAAATCCATTGCCAGTTATATCAGGTCTCATTCCAAGTCCTATCTCAACCGTTCCATTATTTATTTTACAAACCGTAAAGAACCCAATGAGAGTACCATTTTCTTTCACAGAAAATACATGATTCCCTCTACTCTCACCCTCTAAAAACTCAGCTAAATCTTCTTCATCTGCCTCTATATCGTAAAAGGAATATTCCCCTTTATAATGCCAGTTATATGCAATCTCTTCCGCCTCTTCTTGCGTCATTACTGTATATGTATAAACCATCTTCTATCCCCCTATAAAAAAAAGCTGCAAGTAAGCAGCTCTTTTTTATAACTCATAAATTTCTTTATACTTCACTTCTAAATAATCTGCTAAGTAATTTGCATTTAACCCTTCGCCTGTTACATCTTCTAAAATTTCAAGTGGCTTTTTCGTTTTACCATATTGGTGAATATGTTCTGTTAACCATTCACGAATTGGTGTTACGTTTCCTTCTTCTAATAATGCATCAAAGTTCGGAATGTCTTTTAACATTCTTTGCTTAAATTGCGCTGCATACATGTAACCAAGCGCATAAGATGGGAAGTATCCAAATGAGCCACCAGCCCAGTGAACATCTTGCAATACACCTTGCGCATCATTTTCCGGACGAATTCCTAAATATGCTTCCATCTTATCATTCCAAGCTGCTGGTAAGTCCTTCACTTGTAATGTACCATCAAATAATTCTTTCTCTAATTCATAACGCACCATAACATGAAGCGGGTATGTAAGCTCATCTGCTTCTATACGAATGAATGACGGCTTCGATTCGTTAATTGCATCATAAAATTCATCGACTGACATATCATCAAATTGACCATTGCTATACTCTTTTAATAAATCATAATTTTTCTTCCAGAATGATTTATTACGGCCGATAAAGTTCTCAAAGAATAACGATTGTGACTCATGAATACCCATAGATGTTCCACTACATAACGGTGTACCTTCAAATTTCTCTGCAATATTTTGTTCATATACAGCATGACCACATTCATGAATTGTTCCAAACACAGCCATGCGGAAATCCTTTTCGTCATAGCGTGTCGTAATACGAACATCCCCTCTATTTAATGTAATCTCGAATGGATGTACTGTTTCATCAAGACGACCTGCTTCAAAGTCATAATTCAATTGCTTTAATAGTTCTAATGTAAAGTTCTTTTGTTTTTCTTTTGAAAATTTTTCCGATAAAGCACTTGTTTTTAATCCTTTTTTAGACTCAGAGATTTCTTTTACAAGCGGCACGATGCGCTCACGAAGTTGACCAAATACGTGATCTAAAACTTCTACTGTAATACCTGGCTCATACATGTCTAATAATGTATTGTATTTATATGTTTCGTAACCCCAATATGTAATAAATTTCTTTTTAAATTCAACAATTTTTTCTAAGTACGGGCGGAACATTTCGAAATCAGATTTTTCGCGAGCTTCTTCCCACACACTCTCTGCTTTCGCTTCTAATTTCACATACACTTCGTATTCCGCTTGTGGAATTTTCTTATTTCTATCATATTCTTTCCGACACTCTTCAACCATTTTCTTCGTCGTTGCAGAAAGTTTGTCTTCACTTATTAAAGCTTCAAGCTCTGTTAAATAATTTCCCATCTCATCTGAAGTCGACATAGCAAACACTTCTGATGAAAGCATACCAATTACTTCTGAACGTTGATCAACACCTTTTTTAGGCGCCCCTGTTCTTAAGTCCCAAAACATTAAACTTAATGCTTCTCCGTAATTTTGTATCTTCTTCACATATGTTAAAAATTGTTTTTCTACTTCATATGTAGCTACTGTCATCGTATAAAAACCTCCCTTTTCTACCTCAAACTTAATTCGACATGAAAATCTAAATTCCTTTTATAATAGAAAAAAAGCTTGGCAAGCGCCAAGCTTTCTCCTTATAATTCTTTACCTTCTATCGGTAGTACGTTTTTCACCGCTTCTACCACTTTCTCATCTTCTGTATTAGATAAGAAGATTGAAATAGCACCTTTATCGTCGCTCGTACGAATTAAACGACCAATACCTTGACGAAGACGTAAAATCATATATGGTACATCTACATCCCAGAACGGATCATTCACATGTTTACGCTTCGCTTCAAACACCGGATCGTTTGGAGGGAATGGTAATGACCAAATGATAACATGTGATAATGATGAACCAGGAATATCTAAACCTTCCCATAAATGAACGGCACAAAGTACAGTCTCTTCTTCATTTTGGAAACGAGAAACGAGCTGGCTAATTTCCTGATCTCCTTCATATAAGAACGGAACCGACATTTGCTCTTTACTTACATACTCTTTGAACGCTGCAAGTTCTTGCGTTGTACGGAATAATACAAGTGTACGTCCATTTGTTTTTTGTATATTTTCAAGTGTATATTGACACTTTCTTTCCCATTCATTTTCTTTCGTATGCGATAGTAAGTTTACTGCCATTTGCTCCTCATAATCAAACGGTGAGGCAACTGAGAATGATAAGTAATCTTTTACCCCTAAGCTATTCGCTGTAAACGCGAATGAATCGTTATTAGATAATGTAGCAGACGAGAAGATATACGGGATTTTCTTTGAGAATACTTTCTCTTGTAACACTTCTTCAACTGCACGTGGCATAATTACTAACGTGAAGGCTCCATCACCTTCTTCACCCCAAGTAATTACATTTTTCTCATGCATGAACAGACGAAGTGAATGTTCTAATACATCTAAATGCTCATCAACAATATTTAAATCATACGTGTTTACTGTATGCATTTCACTTTCGAATACTAATGCATCTCCAACTTCACCGATTTTTGCATAAAGTCGTTTCGCTTCAGCTGTTACTTTTTCTGTCACAGTAATTTCTAAACGATCAGAACCAGCAATTTCTTTTTTGTTTTCTTGTAACACATCAAAGAATCGCTCTGTTTGCCAAATTGTTTCTTCTACTAAATGTGCAAACTCCTCACGAATATCGTTTTGCAACAATCTTGTTAAAAGTTGCTCCATCATCGTTTGCTTTAAACGGTATGTTAAAGCTTTTTGAGCTGCATATTCTACAAGATGTCCTTCATCGAATACAACACAGCTACTTTCTGGTAATAACGGAATTTGCCCTTCACGCTTACGAGCATCGTACGTCCAAATATGATCCATATAGAAATCTTGAGAACAAATAATTAAATCTGCTGCTTTACGATAATGTTCACGAGAAAGAGTTTGTCCACAACGATGACGAGAATCACAAGTAAAGCAATCTTGGAAGTAATCCCAATTTACTTTTGACCATTCTTCGTCATTTAAAAGTGGAAATTCTTTTCTGTCACCATAGTGAGTAAAGTTTTGCATTGTACCATGATCGAATACAAACTGTGGTAACTCGTAATATACGTCTTCAATTACTTCTGGAGCTCGTCCACTCATAACATCTTCAAGTTTACGTAAGCATAAATAATTATCCATTGATTTTGCAAGCCTTACATCAACAGATAGCCCTAATGCTTCAGATAATTTCGCAATGTCCCCTTCTTCTTTCACAAGCTGCTCAATTAACGTTTCATCTGCACAAGCAATAATAGCTGGCTTCCCAGTATAACGCGCGTAACAAATTGCATATAGAAGATATACAATTGTTTTCCCTGTTCCTACACCAGCTTCTGCGAACATAACTTTCTTTTCTTGGAAAGCGCGTTCTAACTGAAACGCCATAAAAATTTGTTCATCACGCTCTTCAAAGCCTTTTTCCGGAAGGATGTCGTAAAACACATCTCCAATCCACTCATTCAACTTATCATAAAAATTATCTTGTTTTCCTACTTCAAATGGTAATCTCTTCTCAGTAAACATCCTTAGCCTCCAACCAAAAAGTTTTTCTATAAAAAGATAATAGCAACTGCTACGCATATGTGTGCAGCCACTTTCCCCTGTTGCAATACATAGAAATTCACGAAAAAAAATTTTCCTTTCGAAAAAGGAAAATTTTCTTCTATATTAATGACTTTAAATACCGTTTATCAATCGCTGTTTCATGTGAAAGAGCTGACAAATATTCTTCTTGTGCTTTTTGTATTTCATCTGCAATCGCACCTTGACTATCCACTTCTTTTCCGAGCTCATCATACGTACGGTGAATAGCTTTTTGAATCATTGATAATTGAAAATTATCCATATGACTTCCTCCTTTACGCATTACATAATAGCCAGTATATGCGCGCTGGAGGAGTTTTATACTATGAATTACGCGGTGGACGTTTTCCGAAGTATTGGTAGTAATCTGTACGGATAAATCCGTTAAACAGCTTACGCTTCTTCGACGCATCTTTTCCGTAACACTTCTCAAATGCTTCATAGCTTGTTAATACATACGCTGACCATGTATCTAATGGGCGGAATACTTGTCCCATTTCTTTGTACAGTTGTTCAACGAGTGCTTTTTCACTTAAACGTTCTCCGTATGGAGGATTCGTTACAACGTAGCCATAATCCTCTTTTGTTGTGAAATCTTTTACTTGCATTTGTTTAAATGTAATTAAATCGCCCAAGCCTACTTCTTCTGCGTTATCTTGAGCAACTCGAATCATACGATGATCAATATCGGATCCAATGATTTGTAATCGTTGATCATAGTTCGCTAAATCTTCAGCTTCTTGACGAGCTTCACGCCAGTTTTGTTTACCTACCCAGCCCCACTCGTCAGATGCGAAACCACGGTTAAATCCTGGTGCAATGTTTTGTCCAATTAATGCTGCTTCAATCGGAATTGTACCTGATCCACAGAATGGATCAACAAATGGACGATCTGGCTTCCAGTTTGTTAATTTAATTAAAGACGCAGCTAATGTTTCTTTTAACGGAGCTTCCCCTTGATCCATACGGTATCCACGTTTATGAAGTCCAACACCGCTCGCATCAATTGTTAATGTTGCAATATCCTTTAGCATTGCAATCTCGATACGGAATAACGGACCATCTTCTTCAAACCAAGTTGTACGTTTATATGTTGTTTTTAATTTTTCAACGACAGCTTTTTTAACGATACGTTGGCAATCCGAAACACTGAATAATTCAGATTTCAAAGATTTTCCGATAACAGGGAATTCGCCATTCTCTGGAATATAATCTCCCCAGTTTAATGCTTTCGTTTTTTCAAATAGCTCATCAAATGTTGTTGCTTTAAATTCGCCAACTTTAATTTTTACACGGTCCGCAGTACGTAACCATAAATTCGTGCGACAAATCGCCTTTTCATCTGCTTCAAATGTTACTTTGCTGTTTTCTACTTGACATTCATAACCAAGATCGCGAACTTCTCGGGCAACTAACGCTTCAATACCCATTGCCGCTGTTGCAATTAAAGTAACTTTTCCCATTTGCATTCACCTCTTATGTATATTCAAACAATAATTAATAGCAATTGGTCCTATTAATCATTACATTTTACGAAAAATTTTCTCATTAACCATTTTAACTCATACTTTATAACTTCATACAAATAAAAAGCCCTCCTCTAACAAAGGAGAGCTGAGTTATTTCATAGTTGGTTCATAACGTTCTGTAAGCCATGTTCTGTTCCTTTGTACTACAAACGGCCCACGCCTCGTACTCCGGTGGCAATCATCTATCTACAGGTTATAAAACCTGTCCTTTCCCGTCGTTCATTTCCTTGGAAAAGATTCCCCTACCATTATTTGGGTTTCTCGCTCGTGGGGTTTACCTCGTTCCACTCCTATCATTTCTTCAAGGACTTCGTCACTGTGGCACTTTAAAGGTAGTCAAACCATATCCGAAAGGACTTAGGTTTTTTCCCTGCCGTTAAACCAGCCTTACAGCCAGAATACCCTAGCTTATGAATTGGCTAGGCACGAACACTACAGCCATCTCAGGCCGTGCGAGCATGGACTTTCCTCTACAACGTTGGCGTTGCAGCGATTACCCAAACGTTATGACATCCATTAGTATAGTGGAAACAAAAAGATTTTGCAACGTTTTTTTCTATGTAAAATGCTTAAACCTTTTTCCACCTTACATCATTCGTATAACTTACTTCCAAATACAGCTTTTTCTAAGTTAGATAAGCGTTTTAAAATATCCGTATTCGTGTTGTTATAAACTGGTTGTGCAACTGGTGTTTGTACAGGTTGTTGTGGAACTTGCGTTACTGCTAGTTTTTGTTCCTCTAATTCACGCTTTAAACGAGCATTTTGTTGCTTTAATTGCTCAAACTCTTTGTGGAAAGCTTCATAGTCTTTAATGATCATATCAAGAAACTTGTCTACTTCTTCTTGCTGATAACCTCTCATACCTGTTTTAAATTCTTTTTCTAAAATATCTTTCGCTGTTAATTTAATTTTATCCGAAATCATTTTCTTCACCTCAAATTTTTACCAAAACTTTCATTAACTAAATTTTTTCAGAAACAATGCTTTTTGTCAATCATATATACGAGTACTATATTACATATTTACTCTGCATTATTCCACTGTTCCTCTTCTATTATATCTTGTAAATCAGAAAAAAGAATGAAATAACTGTGATAATTTTCTATTTCTCCTTTTTTCTTTGCTGCTTCTACAATATATTTGGGACTTCCTGGTTTTTCTTCATCGTATACCGCTAAAAGCGCATCACTTTTTTCAATAAAAAATTGATTTTTTAATTTAAATTGCTCTGGACTTTCATACTTCCGTTTCGTGATACTATCAACATGGTCTGCTTGAGAAAGGATAAATTCGTAATATTCACGATTATCTTCTTTCCAATTTTCTTCTTGTTCTAAAAACGGAGTGAATACCGCTAATTTTAAATCTGGATATTCTACTTGAATTTCAAAAACAACTTCAGCAGCCCATAATTCTACACCTAATTGGCCACTTATTATAACCCACTCTAAACCATCTTCTACAAAATTGGTTAATTTACGGTGTAACGCTTTCTTTATACACTCCACCCCTGGATGATCATTTTTAAATATTCCAAGTTCAAATGGCTTATATCCTGTTACTGCAATAACTTTCATATCAACACTCCAATTACAAAAAAAGAACTAGCATTTCGCTAGTTCTAACATATCATTTACTTTTTAAACATTCCACCAACGTTTGGTCCGATATTTGGACCGAATGGTGATACGTTTGGTCCAATATTCGGTCCGAATGGTGATACGTTTGGTCCAAACGGAGATACATTTGGTCCTGGACCAAATGGTGATACGTGATGTCCATGATGTCCATGATGTCCATGACCACACGGTCCACATCCGCCACCGAATCCTGGGTCGATTGGGTCCACAACATTTACATTTGAATTTGTTTGTGGGAAGAAGTTTTGGTTTTTAATTTGTTGATGATGTACATGTGTTGTATGTGTTGGGAAAATGTGTGGCACCACCGTTGTTGAAAAAGAGTGTGTTACGCATTGTTTCGTCGGATGAATGACAGGAGCAGTCGTACAAATAGGTCCTGTAGGCTTATGCCCTCCAAAGCAAGGATGACAATGATGCATAGTTTTTTCTCTCCTCTCTCGTTAAAAAAATCTGATTACACTTTACAGTATGAGAAAAGAGAGAAAGCCGTTTGTTATATATACCCATTTATTACAAGGAAATTTGTCTAGTCCTTTATTTCATTTACATTGTTTTTATAGACAATCCTTCAACATCACTTACCAAAAAAGCCTCCAACTTGCTTTACAATACCTGTCACTTGATTCATCGCATTCATCATTTGTCCAGCTGTATTCATCATTTTATTTACATCATAGTTACCATCTGATGTTTTAAATTGAGAAACAAAACTAGAAAACTGGCTTGGCTGTTGTTGCTTTTGCTTACCCTGCGTCGGGTACGGTTGTTTTGGTGGATAAAACATCGCTTGTTGATTAGCATACGGCGATGGCGGTGGCATATAATATTGCGAATTCATATAAGGCTGCTGCTGTGGTTGATTCATGTATGGTTGCTGAGCTTGATTCATAAAGGACACTTCAAACGGTTGATAATAATTTTGATTTCCATAATAAGGCTCGAAAGGATACATATTATACCGTAAATATGTATCCGTATTATATTGGTACATATTTTGCTGTGCATATGGATTCGTTTGCTGATATACGTTAGGTTGTTGAAACATGCATTCTCTCCTCCTTCACATAAGTTTCTACATATATAATATGTACCTATAAAATAATATGTGTGATGGAATATATGTCTATTTTTGTCGGAAGTTTAAATTTTTAAAAAATTAAAAAAGAAAACCCTTCCATGCTATGATAATTAAGAAGAAGATTCTCATGGGGGAGGAATCAACATGGTATTAGGGGATTTAAAACAAGCGTTTTCTCAAAAAAAGGGGTATTGCACAGAGAATGCAAATGAATTATTAGACTTTGCGAGACATTGGTATCTCGAAGGAAAAATATGCATATCAGATTATCGAACATTAATAAAAGAATTAGAAATAAACGGCGCAACAAAACCTACAACAATGACAGAAGCATAAAAATAACAAGAGGGCTCTCCCTCTTGTTATTTACATTGCTCAACTATATTTTGCAAAGTATACGAAATGGCTTGGTGTGTTTCAAAGAATCGTTTACCTTTACCTTTATTTACAAAGCATTGCAACACATTCGTTTGTAAATTATCGTATACTTGATCAATTTGCTGTACATGTATATACTTTGGCTTTTCTTCTTTAATCCACGTATAAGCTAATTCTTTCCACTTCTTTAATTCCTCATCTACCATATCTACAAACGGTTTCATATCCTTATAAAAGTCGTATTCAGTTAGTTCTCTTTTTTTTACATTCGCTTCATTATTATACTGCATGAGTTTTTCTGAAGACTGTATTAATGCTTCATTCTTCATTTCTTTCCCACCTTATTATGCACTCACTACGACGTTTTGAAATGTCTTCACCCAATTCCCTTTTTCTTCGTGATGCACTAATTTATTTTCCATATGTTCAATATGCATTTCTGTTATTTCTATCTTATTACATATTTTTTCACTCGCATCCTTTAATGCATGATTCATTCTAATCCCTATATTCATTTCCAGCAAATCGAGAGAACTTAACATTTGATCCATTTTTTTCATTACATCTTCCTTCTGAACCATCGCCATATACAAAACGCCTCCTTCTTTGCTTTTCCTTTGTCATGTAATTTCGCCGGATGATTCACCACTCCTGCCCACATGACAAAACTAGTTGTTATTCGTCAAAGAAATCATTTCGTATGTCATTTATAGAAATGGTAACAATACAAAAAGGAGGTGTATTACAATGGCAAAGAACAAAAATGAAAAAAAGAAAAACCAAAACAAACAACAAAATAAACCCGAGACTGGCAATCCAAAGCTAGATGGTCCAAACTTCCCTGCTACATAAAGCGAGACTTTATTACGAACATTTAAATTTCAAATCATCCTTAATCTCCTACTAGCATTACGTTTTGAAATTAAAGTTGTAGCACGCATAGCAGAATTTTTTCAAATTAAGAAGTCCCGTCTTCAAAATGGAAGACGGGACTTCTTTTTTATTATATCATGAACTCATCGATCCTTTTAGCAAAACGGTTTACGATAGATAGCCTATAGATTTGTTCTCTCTTTCTTCTATACCATTCTGTTATATTAACTTCCCCTTTAGGTTCTTCAAGTACAAATAGCACATTCATTTTCATATTTGCACAAAACCAATCTCTCATTTTTATTTCTTCATGTAAAATAACAGGATAAATATCTCTAAGTGTTGGCGTATAAGACTTTCGAGTTTCCTTTGCGTAAACTTCATAATCTTCTCTAGACCCAGTATGTGTAGTTTGCAGTGCAAACTTATAAAACGAACCATTATAAATTGGATGAAACAATAACCATGCTAATTTTTTTCCTAGTTCTATACGCTGTTGTAACGTTTCAAATTGATAAACCGAAAACCCATACATTCTCCCTTCAATTGTTGGGAAGATAACTGCACTAATATGAAGTCTTTCTTGTACTTTAAAAAGTGCAGTATGGAATACATGTTTTTTAAAATATGTGTTCTCAATGACTGGTTTTTGAATTTTATTTTGTTCATTTATAATAAGCGCTGTCATAAGTCTATTCATATCTCTTCTTTCCCAGAAAAGTAACCATTCTTTTTCCATAAAAATTGATACGTTGAAGTATTGCAACAAATGAAAGAGAGGTGCATGTCTCTTCTTACTTTCCTCATACAATAATAGCTGAGGAAATGCATCTAAAAAAATAATCCAATTAGCCTGTTCGTACAGAAGAAATAAATGTTTTTTTACCGTTCTAGGTAAAACAGTAGCATAATATCTCCCTTCTAAATCAGTCATATTCCAGCCCGCATTTCTCGAAACCATACTCGCTAAAAAGGCCCACCTGATTTCACTATTTCTCAAATAATATTCTTGATAAGATTGTGTCCGAGAAATATTGTCCACATTAGCTATTTCTGTTTTCTTTTTAATATTGTGAATGATTGCTTTTTCTTCCTCTGTACAAAAATTTTTTTCTCGATTTTGTTTAATTTTCATATAATCATTCCATGTAAACATAAATAAGTCATCATACCTTTCATCAAAAAGGTCACATCTTTTTTCATTTTTTGATATAATCACCTTTGTAAGTAATTCTTAGCAAGTTGGGGGTGGACACACTATGACCATTCGTTACCCAAATGGAAAAAGGTATAATCAAGCTTCACAACCTCAAAAAACACCTATAAAAACACATACTTATAGTAATAGAGGTATGTCCCTTGAAGAGGAATTGAATGAAACAAATCAATATTACTTAACCCATAATATTGCATGTGTACATAAAAAGCCTACACCTCTTCAAATTGTAAAAGTAGATTACCCCGCTCGAAGTGCTGCAGTGGTAAAAGAAGCGTATTTTAAACAACCTTCTACAACAGATTACAACGGTGTATACAAAGGGAAATACATCGATTTTGAAGCAAAGGAAACCAAAAATAAAACTAGTTTCCCACTTCAAAACTTCCACCTTCATCAAATTGAACATATGAAGCAAGTCGTTGCTCATAATGGAATTGCATTTGTTATTATTAAATTTACACTTTTTGATGAATTTTATTTACTAGATGCAAAACATATTATTGCATTTTGGAATCGTCAAAATACTGGTGGACGCAAGTCGATTACGAAAGAAGAAATAGAAGAGCATGGATCCTTATTATCATGCGGTTATCACCCTCGGATTGACTATATCCGTGTACTAGACATGGTTTATTTTTCGTGATAGAGTCATCACTAAGGCTCTTTTTTCGACTTTTGGGGGAGAGAATGAAAGGTAGGAGAAAGTATAATGTCAGATAATTATCGTTCTCGTACAGAACGAAATCATGTGAAAAATCAAGAGAAAAAAACACATAAAGAAGAAAAACCAAAGAAAAAAGGCTCCTTTTTCAAGAAATTCCTTATAGGTTGTCTACTTCTTGGTATCGTTGGTCTTGTAGCCGGCGTTTCCGCTTTCTTTGTTATGGTAAAGGACGCTCCAAAATTAGACAAATCCAAACTTGTTAATCCTTTATCAACAAAGTTTCTCGATAAAAACGGAAATTTCTTCTATGAATACGGTGCTGAAAAACGAACACATGTTACTTATGATCAAATTCCAAAAGTAGTTGAAAATGCATTTCTTGCAACTGAGGATTCGCGTTTCTATGATCATAATGGAATTGATTTTAAACGAACTACAAAAGCAGTTATGGAAAATGTCACTGGTGGTTTCGGTTCCCAAGGTGGTAGTACGATTACACAGCAAGTCGTTAAAAACTACTTTCTAACGATGGACAAAACTGCTAAAAGAAAAGTGCAAGAATGGTACTTATCTTACAAATTAGAGCAACAATACTCTAAACATGAGATTTTAGAAATGTACTTAAATAAGATTAATTTAGGTAACCGTTCATACGGTATTGCGACAGCAGCGCAAAAATATTATGGTAAAGATTTAAAAGACTTGCAATTACATGAAGCTGCTATGCTCGCTGGTTTACCCCAAGGTCCAAACATTTATGATCCAACAAAAAAGGAAAATGTTGAACGAGCAACAAATCGTCGTAATGTCGTATTATCATTAATGAATCGACATGGTTATATAACAAAAGAAGAAATGAATAACGCCGTTAAGATTCCAGTAACTGAGGGCCTTCAACCGTCTTCAGAAGTAACTGAGATGAAGTATCAAGCATTTTTAGATGCGGTTGTAAAAGAAGTTGAAAAAGAATATCCTGATGTAAATATCGGTTCAGATGGTTTAACGATTCATACAACACTTGATCAAGATGCTCAAGATTACGCCGACAAAATTATGGATGGCAATCTTATTAAGTATCCGGACGATCAATTCCAAGGGTCATTCGTATTTATGGATACACAGTCTGGAGAAGTTCGAGCAATTGGTGCTGGACGTAAAGAAAGTAAGTCTACTTTCAAAGGTCATAATATGGCAACTGATTTAAAACGCCAAGTTGGTTCAACAATGAAACCAATTTTCGACTACGGTCCGGCAATTGAAAATTTACAATGGTCTACATACCATCAATTAAACGACTCAGAGTATACGTATTCCAATGGTAAGAAAATACAAAATGCAACAAAGAGTTACAAAGGTGACGTTTCACTACGTGAAGCTTTGAAAAAGTCATTAAACATTCCAGCTTTAAAGACAGCACAAACAGTTGGTCTTAATAAGTCAAAAGAATTTGCTGAAGGTTTAGGCATGACCTTTAAAGAAGGAAAAGTCTACGAATCAACAGCAATCGGTAGTAACGATAGTTCTCCATTAGAAGTAGCAGGTGCATATGCAACCTTTGGTAATAGTGGTAACTATAATAAACCACACTTCGTAAAAGAAGTAACCTTCCCGGACGGGAAAAAGAAAAGCTTTAAACCGAAAGAACATCGCGCAATGCAAGACTATACAGCTTATATGGTTACTGACGTTCTTCGTGACGTAGTAAAACCTGGTTCTGGTGGTACAGGTCCAACAGCATACGTTTCAGGTGTTGACGTAGCAGGTAAAACAGGAACACAAAACTTTGATGAATCAGTTCTTCAAAAATATGACATCCCAGCTGATGCAAACAGAGATAGCTGGTTTGCTGGATATACGCCACAATACACAATGGCTGTTTGGACCGGTTACGAAAAAGATGGTCCAAAAAATTATGTTAGCGATCGCTCCACTAGAATTGCACAGCAAATGTTCCAAGTAATGATGAGCAAATTCGCTACAGATAAATCACGCTTTGAACGTCCTTCTTCTGTACAAGAAATAAACGGAGAGTTATACGTAAAAGGTGCGAAAAAAGATGCAATTAAACAAATTAAAGTAGATGCTCCTAGTGGTCTGAATGTCACTTTTGATGGCGCTAGCACAGTTACACTAAACTGGTCTGGACCAGCAGAAGTTGATGCATATGCAGCCAGCTATAAAGCAACTGACGGTTCAAGTGGTAGCCTATCAATAAGTGGTACGACAGCTACTCTTGGTGGTATTAAACCAGGTGTTACTTACAGCTTCTCTGTAGTAGCGAAAAAAGGCACTGGAACAAGCCCAGCAGTTGGTGCATCTTTCACTGCGCCTGGCGGAACTCCAGATGCGAAAAAAGCTGATGAAGAGGCTAAGAAAAAGGCCGATGAAGAAGCTAAGAAAAAAGCTGATGAGGAAGCCCAGAAAAAAGCTAATGAAGATAAAGTAAAACAAGAAGAAGCTAAGAAAAAAGCTGATGAAGAAGCTAAGAAACAACAAGAACAACAACAGCAGCAACAGCAGCAACAACAAGAACAACAACGCAAACAGCAAGAAGAAGCTCAAAAGAAAGCCGATGAAGAAGCTAAGAAAAAAGCTGATGAAGAAGCTAAGAAAAAAGCTGATGAAGAAGCTAAGAAGAAAGCTGAAGAAGAGGCCAAGAAAAAAGCTGAAGAAGAGGCTAAGAAACAACAAGAACAGCAACACCAAAATCCCGGAGGAGATACACCTCACGCAGACGGTGCTGTTGTTACAACAGAGTCCTAATATACAAAAAAAGAAGTCCGTTTCTCTTAACGAGAAGCGGACTTCTTTTTTGTTATCATTTTCTTTACATACAGCTTTTCTATTTCGATATACAACTGCGCTAATTGAATATAAGAATGATAATTACTCGGTTTCTTTATAATAAATGAATACCTTTCCATAAAATTAACAGGTTGCACTTTTAATTTATTCGTATTTATTTGCATTTCATTCAAACTATGAACAGGTTGTTCATTTAGCCAATAGACAACCGATAACAAGTGAGCTGAAAAAAGAATCATTGGTCCCTCAGCCTCTTGCTTATTTCTATTTCGAAACAGTATAGCAATGTCTTCATGCTTATTTTTCCATACATTCAACATCACTGGAATGCTGTTTTCAATTTCCTTCCACGGCTCATACTGTCTTTCAATATCAAATATAAAGTAAGTATTTTGTATTATCTCTTCAAAAGAATTGTCTGTATGATACTTAATTAAATTTACACTTTCTTTAAAAAATGGTAAACAGTGAAATTCTTTCGGTATTTCTATAACTCGTTCCATCCTTTATTTCACCTTCATTCGCTTCTTTCCTTCACGACATACTTCTAACAGTCTGCATTCCTCACATTGCGGTCGTTGTGCTTTACAATGATAACGTCCAAAGAAAATCATACGATGATGTGTAACTCCCCACTCATCCATTGGTACTTTCTTCATTAATGTTTTTTCTACTTCTAACACAGAGTCTTTCCATCTACACATAGCTAATCGTTTACTCACTCGCTCCACATGTGTATCAACAGCAATTGCCGGAATTCCAAACGCTACGGAAACTACAACATTCGCTGTTTTCCTTCCTACACCTGGTAATTTCGTAAGTTCATCTCGATCGTTCGGTACTTCTCCATTATAGTCATCTAATAACATTCGGCATAATTTTTGAATGTTTTTTGCTTTATTTCTATACAATCCGATAGAGCGTATATCTTGTTGTAATTCTTCTAGAGAAACACTTAAATAATCTTCTGGTGTTTTATATTTTTGAAATAAATTTCTTGTCACTTTATTTACAAGTACATCCGTACATTGTGCAGATAACGCCACCTCGATTACAAGTTCAAATGGATTATCATGAACCAATTCACAATGTGCTTCTGGATACATATCCGCCATTGTGTCTAAACAATAACGGATTTGCGTTTTGTTAAGCATATTTTTCCTCCTATATTACTGCTCCAACCAATTATAAAAAGGCACTTTTCCAGTAAATTTCGTCTCTTGTTTTGTCATTTGTTGTGCTCTTTGTTGATTCGCTCTAAATTTTTGACCTTGATTTTGAGCCTGATCTACCGTTTTAATTCCATTCTTTTTCCACTCAAATAAAATACGATCAATATATCGGAAATTTAGTTTTCCACTCATTACAGCTTCTCTAAGAGCCGCTTGAATTAAATTTGGATGATGTTGATCTTGGTCCTCCCACATCCCTAACGTTTCACATTCGAACGGCGAAAGTGGTCTTCCAAATTCTTTTTCAAATACTGTATATAAATTTACTTGTAGCTGTTTTTTTTCTTTTTGCTCTTCCTCTATTGATTCATCCATTAAGAAATGTAATATTTTTTCCCATAACGGTTGTAAAGAATAACTTTCGCACATCATCGCTTCTGATCTTTGTCCACCTTCTAGTGATAAAAAACCCTTTTGAATCAACGCCTGAATTACTTCCATACATTTCATTTCCGTTATCGTCATCCGTTCAGAAATCTCTGAAGGAGTCGGAAACGAATTACCTGATTCTAAAAATGTGTGTACATGAAGTACAACCATAAATTCCGTCTCATTTAAACCTAATTTTTTATAATGCATCATAAGCAATTTTGGAATTGCAATGCTTCCCTGCTCAAACCACTGTAACATCATTTTCTTTTTCATCACCAAACACCTCGCTCTCTAGTATAACACACCTTTAGCTATTTCTTTTTGCCACAATCCGTCAAAAAAACCTCCCCATTAATAGGGAGGTTTTTTATATTACATGAATGAAATATAAAATTAAGCTTGCACTTTACTTTTCATAAATGTATGGATGCGCTCTAATGCTTTCTCTACTTGTTCAAGAGATGTCGCATATGATAAACGAACATTATTTGGAGCACCAAATCCTGTACCTGGTACAAGAGCCACTTTTTCCTCTTCTAATAGAGCTTTTGCCCAATCATCAACTGTTGCATATCCTGATAAAGCTACAGCTTCTTTTACGTTAGGGAATAAGTAAAATGCACCTTGCGGTTTAATACAAGTAAAGCCAGGAATTTGAATTAATTTATCATAAATGATGTTTAATCTCTCTTCAAAGGCTTGGCGCATTGTTTCCACAGGTTCTTGTGAGCCTGCGTATGCCGCAATTGCGCCGTATTGAGCGATTGAAGTAGGGTTTGACGTACTATGACTTGCTAAGTTCGTCATCGCTTTAATAAGCTGCTTATTTCCTGCAGCATATCCAATACGCCATCCTGTCATAGAATGAGATTTAGATACACCATTAATAATAAGTGTTTGTTCTTTTAATGCATTAGAAAGCTGGGCAATTGAAGTATATTCTACGCCACCATAAATTAATTTTTCATAAATTTCATCAGAAACGATTAAAATATCATGTTCTAAACATACTTCTCCAAGCTGTTGTAATTCTTCTTTGCTATAAATCATTCCTGTTGGATTGCTCGGTGAATTAATAATAACTGCTTTCGTTTTCTCTGTAATTGCCTCACGCAGCTGCTTTGCTGTAATTTTGTACTCATTGTCTTCTAAACCTTCTACATAAACCGGCTTACCGCCAGCAAGCTTTACTTGCTCTGGATAGCTTACCCAGTAAGGAGTTGGGATGATAACTTCATCTCCCTCATCAAGTAATACTTGGAATAATGTATATAATGCATGCTTTGCACCATTACATACAATAATTTCAGATGGATCATACGCAATACCTTGATCGCGAGTAAATTTCTTCACAATTTCTTGTTTTAACGATTGTAATCCACCTGTTGGTGTATACTTCGTATGCCCTTCTAACATCGCTTTATGTGCAGCATCCATAATATGCTCTGGTGTATTAAAGTCAGGTTCCCCTGCCCCTAATCCAATTACATCATGACCCTCTGCTTTTAATGCTTGTGCCTTTGCTGTAATTTCTAAAGTTGAAGACGGTGTTAAAGCAGCTACTCGCTTTGCTAATTTCATTTGTAGTTCCCCCTACATCTATTTTTCAATGCTATATCGTCTTAAAAATTTTCCATCTTTAAATTCAAGATAGTAATAGCTATAACGATTGTCATCATCAATATATGTAACTTCCCATAGTGGTACATCATTTTCAAAGCCTAATTTCACTTTCATAATCTCTTTCGGCTTACTTTTTGATTCCTTACTTTCATTGCCGACTTGCTCTATTGTTCTTTGTATAGCCTCTTTTTCAGAAATACCTTCGCTCTTTTTCCTTACTACAGTATCCCCTTTTTTCTCAGGCACCCAAACGATAAGTTGTTCTCCCTTTTCATCTGTACCTTGCACGACTATATATGCAGATTTTCCGTTGTAATAATCAACAGATTTCACCTTTGTAAGCTTTGCTTTTTCTTTAGCAATTTCTACAAATTTCGACTCTTTTGGAATTTTCTTTCCCATCGCTTTATTATAAACATACGCCCCATATATTCCGCTAGCAACGATAACAATAATGATTGCAAAGATCCAATTTTTCATTGTATCACTACGTTCTGTAAATCGTAAATACAGCTGTTTCTTTATCTTTTTCGTCTAATGCTAGTCCGAACATGAGGTCCTGCTCTTTTAACGTACGATTTAAACTATCAACAATTTTATACAAATCCGACGAATATTTAATACGCGTCGTTGATAGTACTTCGATTTTCTTATCCATGAAAAAACTCCTCCGTTACACAAAAATTTCTAATTATAGAAGAACGCAATGCGGTTACAATAAGAGTACATTCTTTACAACCCCTGCTTCATCACCCATCTATTATAGCAGGACATGTACAGCAAAAAAAGGTTTCAAGTCGAAAACCAACACATTTTGTATACAAGAAGTAAGAAAAATAAAATTCCTCCTACCCACATTTTTTACGCCTGAAGTTTATAAGTACTTCAGGCGTATTTTTCTTCCATTTTTATTCATTTGATGGTTCTTCTAATTGTACTAACAATTCTTCTAATGGTCCTTCATAAAGAGGTACGTTAGGAATCGATTGTAGAAATCGTTTTCCATAGGAAGAACTCGTCAAACGACGATCTAACACTACTACCGTTCCTGTATCTGTATTCGTTCGAATTAAGCGGCCGAATCCTTGTTTGAAACGTAATATTGCTTGTGGGAGCGCTAATTTAGCGAATACATCTTCACCTTGATTTTTTAGCCACTCACCTTTCGCTTCCATCATCGGCTGATGAGGAGGTGTAAATGGTAGACGGACTATAACAAGACAACTTAAGGCATCTCCAGGAATATCTATTCCTTCCCAGAAACTGCTCGTCCCTAATAAAATTGATTTGTCGAACTCTTGAAACTTTCGAATTAAGCGGCTTCGACTTCTATTATTCACACTTTGGGTGAGTAATAAATAACCCTCTAATTCATCATTATTTTTTAAATTCGCATACGCTTCTTTTAACATTTCATACGAAGTGAATAAAACGAGCATTCTGCCTTTTGTGGCTTTTGCTATCTTTGCAATATGTTCCGATACAGATTCAATATATCGCTCATTACTTACTTGCTTAATAAAAGGTACATCCGTTGAAACCATTAATTTCATCTGTTCATCATAACGAAATGGTGACGGAACCTTTAAAGTATTTGGAGCGAAATCATGTAAACCAAGTTCCTCTTTTATATAATCAAACGTATCGTTAACTGTTAGTGTTGCGGATGTAAAAATAACACTCTTTTTTTCTGTTAAAAATTCATCAGCAAATCTTTCACCAATATGGACAGGCTGTGCGTATAGAACTGTTGAATGAATCGTCCCTTTCGTTTCAGTCTCCATCCAAGTTACATACGAATTCTTTTCTAATACGAGTAACTGTAATGATTCTGCCATCTTTCTCAGCAACTCAATTAAATGCATAAATTCACCTGTTACAACATGCATCTCCCATTCTAACTTACTTTGCAATATATCCACTTGCTTCTCAAGAGCAGTTACTACCCTTCTTAATTCATATATAAAACGATTTGTTAATTCGACGATACTATCCCACAACTTACCTTTTTCTAGTTCTGCGTTATACCTATAGATGAGCGGCATATTATTCGTTCCTTGCTCTTGCTTTGTTTGTTTAAATATAAAAGTACGTAACATTTGGAAGAGTTCATCCGCATCAAACTTAAGTTCCTTCAAACTATAACTTATCATACGGAAAGTTGAACGAGATGTTTGCTCTGATTTTTTCATCATTTTATATACTTTGGAGAGTACATCTTCTGTTTCTAGCGTCCCAAGACGAGATATAACCAATTGAAAATACATACAAGAGAACTGTTCACCCAATGTTCTACTCGCAGCTTCTTCAATATGGTGAGCTTCATCAAAAATAATATGTTCGCATGAAGCAAACAACGGTTCTTCACTTGAAAAATCTTGAAATAATAACGCATGATTTGTAATAACGATATCTGCAAATAAAGCTTTATTCTTCGCTCGCTGATAAAAACAACGACTAAACCAATTACTTTGCATACCACCTGGACTATAGGCATCGCTACAAATACGATTCCAAAGTAACTTTCCGCCCTCAGGAATATTTAATTCGTCTCGATCACCTGTTTCAGTTTGCAATAGCCAAACTAAAATCTTCGCCTTCGTAAGTGCCATATCATAATTTTTTTCTTCCTCTTGCAAAGCATACTCAAATTTATGTAAGCATAAATAATGTTTTCTTCCTTTTAGAAGAGCTGCCTCAAATGAAAATGGCATTATTTTTTGTAATAACGGAATTTCTTTTTCTAATATTTGTTGTTGGAGTTGTACTGTTTGTGTACTTATAATGACAGGTTCTTCTTTTCTCTTTGCAAAATAAAGACTAGGAAGCAAATAAGCAAGAGTCTTTCCTGTTCCTGTACCCGCTTCAATTAGTGAAAAACGAGAATCTCTTAACGCCGTATATATCTCTTTCATCATCAGTTGTTGACTTTCTCTTCTTTCAAACTTTGGCATATGTGATTCCAATTTATCCATCGTTTTATTCAAGAAAGCATCAAACTTTGATGAACACGTTTCTCCAAGGTTTAAGGAATAGTTCCGCTTTTTCAGCGCAATATTTCGATGTATTTCATACTCCGCTATATCTTCTTTACCGTGCATTACTTTCTTTAAAATATTTTCAGAAAGCACATCAGCTATATCGCTTTGGAACACATCACTTAATTCATAAAGCGATTGCAACGTGACAAGTGGTAACTTTTCAATTTCATTTAAAAATTGTAAAAATAATTCCGCTGTTGCAAGAGCATCACTATCCGCACGATGTGGTTGATCGTGCTCTAGTTCATGCTTCTTAGCTAAATCACGTAATTTATAACTATCGGCTGTCGGCAAAAGAATTTGAGCCAATTCAACCGTGTCGATTTTCGGACAATGTATTTCTGTATATCCAGCTTGCCTTAATTCTTCATTTAAAAAATTCCAATCAAAGTGAACATTATGCGCAACGAAAGCCGCACCTTGTAATAGCTCAACAATCATCGGGGCTACATCTTGAAATAACGGGGCTTGTTTTACAAGACTTTCATCAATCCCTGTTAATTCTGTAATAAATGGTGGGATCTCTCTCTTTGGGTTAACAAAAGACGAAAAAATCTCCAATATCTCTCCATCTTCTACTACAACAGCTGCAATTTGGGTAATTTTATCCTTCCCATCTTTCCAGGAGTTCCCTGTCGTCTCTAAATCAACAACGACATAACGCTTACTCATATATGTAACACCTCAATTTCTTACCTTTCAAACAACAATAATTTATATAATGTTACTATACCACGTTTTATCTCATCTTAATGAAAAGATGCACAAAAAAGCTATCTCCGCAATGGAGATAGCCTTTCTACTTATAATATCGTACCCGCTTTTTCAGCACCTAACATTTCAATAATTTGATTATTATCGTCTAATACTGCAATTTTTGGTTCTTGTTTATGAATCTCTTCTTCCGTAACTAGCCCATAACAAATAATAATTACTTTGTCCCCTGGTTGTACAAGCCTTGCCGCAGCACCGTTTAAACAAACAACACCACTACCGCGTTCCCCTTTAATAACGTATGTCTCTAAGCGAGCACCATTATTATTATTTACAATTTGGACTTTTTCGTTTTCTACAATATTTACTGCATCCATTAAGTCTTCATCAATTGTAATACTACCTACATAATTTAAATTTGCCTCCGTTACAGTTGCACGATGTAACTTTGCTCTCATCATTGTGCGAAACATAGATGCTCCCCCTTATTTAACTGTTAATGTTATATTGTCAATTAATCTTACATTTTCAAACTTAACTGCAATAGCTAAAATGATTCTTCCTTCGACTTTCTCTACCATTGTTAATGACGGATATGCATATAAATCTGCATAATCTACAGTGCCTTTCGTATGCGTCTCAATATACTCTTTCACAAGATTTGTAATGATTTCGGGATTACGTTCACCTGCCTCAATTCTTTCTTTCGCTATACATAGGCTGCGGTATAAATGAAGAGCTTCTTCACGTTCATCTTGTGATAGGTACACGTTACGAGAACTTTTCGCTAAACCATCTTCTTCCCTTACAATATCAACTGGTACGATTGTAACTGGAATATTGAAATCAGTTACAAACCCTTCAATTACTGCAACTTGTTGAGCATCTTTCATACCGAAATAAGCACGCTTTGGCAGCGTAATATTAAATAGTTTCATTAGTACAGTTGCAACACCAGCGAAATGACCAGGTCTTTGTTGACCGCATAATACGTCCGTGCGCTTCACAACTTCTACCGTTGTTGTTTGTTCTGCTGGATACATTTCTTCTACACTCGGATAAAATAAATAATCTACACCGTTTTCTTTTGCTACATTTTCATCTCTATCAATATCACGAGGATATCGATCTAAATCTTCATTTGGGCCAAATTGTAGTGGGTTTACAAATACACTTAAAACTACAATTTCATTTTCTTCTCTTGCCTTACGTAATAAAGTAGCATGGCCTTCATGTAAATAACCCATTGTTGGAACAAAACCAATACTCTTTCCACTTGCACGAAGTTCGCTCGTAATTTGCTGCATCTCTTGCACTGTAGTTACGATTTTCATTATTGTTTTCCTCCGTATAACGCTAAGCATTCTTCCTCTTTCATTGTGAACGAATGTTTTTCTTCAGGAAATTGCCTTGTCTTTACTTCAGTAACATATTGTGAAATCCCACGCACAATCTCCTCTTGAACAGACGTATATTGCTTCACAAATTTCGGAACACGATTTACGCCGTATGAGATAAGATCATGATAAACAAGCACTTGCCCATCTACTTTTTGTCCTGCACCAATCCCAATTGTCGGTATTGTTAGTTGCTCTGAAATAAGTTCTGCTAACTGCATTGGTACACATTCTAACACAAGCGCTATTGCACCAGCTTCTTCACATTTCTTTGCATCTTCTATTAATTTTTTTGCACTCTCCGCATCTTTTCCTTGCACTTTATATCCACCCAACACTCCTACAGATTGAGGGGTTAAACCTAAATGCGCTACAACAGGAATTCCTGCGTTCGTCAAATATTGAATCGTCGATATAACTTCTCCAGCACCTTCTACCTTCAGTGCGTGTGCCCCGCTCTCTTGAACGATGCGGCGTGCATTCACCATCGTTTCTTGTAATGATACGTGATACGACATAAATGGCATATCAGTTACAATAAACGTCTCTTTCGCTCCGCGGCGTACAGCTTTCGTATGATGAATCATATCCTCTACTGTTACAGGTACTGTTGAATCGTATCCGAGTACAACCATTCCAAGAGAATCTCCAACTAGAATCATATCAACTTCAGCTTCTTCTGCTAATTTAGCAGATGGATAATCATACGCCGTTAGCATTGTAATCGGCTCACCTTGCTCTTTCATCTTCAAAAAATCTGTTTTTGTTTTCAAAAACTACTCCTCCTTTATGCAGGAGAGAGGAGATGGCCGAAATCATATAAAAAAACCCCTCTGGCCATAAAAGGGCAGAAGGGTTGTGTGTTAGTCGGCATTATTCATCCCTCTGTCCCAGTCCGTTATTGGATCAAGGCAGAATCCAAGTTATTATTTTTCGTATGACTTCGAATCATGGTGCAGTTCGCTCTGATACTGCCCACATTCGAACTAATTATAGCAAACTACAAAAAGGAATTACTACATTTTTTCGAAAAAATAATTTTTTATTCTTATTACGGTATATGAAATTTAACACGAGAGTATATATGCTATACAGTTTTTATGGATAATTCAATCCTGAAAAGATACATGTTTTTTCAACGCATGTTAAAAAAGTCCAAGTTAATTTTTTCTGTAATCCATTTAACTGTATAGTATAACTCTTAAACTAATGATGCAGGTTAATTGAGGAAAGTACTTAACAAAGGAGAATTGCAGATGAAAAGAATTTATTATCATGTTACAAATTCAACTCAAAACTATTGAAATAAAAAGAAGTTCCAAAAGAGGAACTTCTTTTACTTAATTTCGATATCTGCAGAATGAATATGATGTACTTTCCCCTCATGATCCTCCAGAAGTAATACACCATCCTCTGTGATTCCTTTTGCTAACCCCGTAATTGTCTCTCTCATCGTTCGAGCGGTAATTTCTTTCCCGATGCTCACAGCGTAACTTTCCCAAAGAATTTTAATGACAGAGAAACCATTTTGTAAATATTCTTCATATAATTTTTCTAGTTGTAAATAGATTTGTTGCATAAGTTCTGCACGAACAATCGGCTTACCTGATTCAATCGCTAATGAAGTAGCGATGTGCTGAATTTCTTCATCAAAATGTTCTTGCTTTTGATTCGCATTAATACCGATGCCCATAATGACAGCATTAATTTTATCAGGATCCGCTTGCATTTCTGTTAATATACCTACAGCCTTTTTACCTTGAATTAAAATATCATTTGGCCATTTTATTCCTACGTTTACACCTGTACATTTTTCAATTGCCTGTGCAACACTAACAGCCGCTAACAAAGTAAGTTGCGGTGCATGATGAACTGGGATTGACGGGCGTAAAATAATACTCATCCAAATCCCTGTTCCTTTTGGTGAATGCCATTTTCTGCTTAAACGACCTCTTCCCGCTGTTTGTTCTTCTGCTACAACGACAGTTCCTTCTTCTGCACCTTCATAAGCAAGTTTTGCTGCAATGTGCTGCGTTGATTCAACAGTTTCTTCAAAATACACTGTTCTACCAATCCGCTTCGTTTGTAGCCCTAACTGAATTTCATTAGCAGTCACTTTGTCTGGCTTACTTGCAATTCGGTAACCTAATCGGCGCACAGCTTCAAGTTCATATCCCTCACTCCGCAGATCCTCCATATGTTTCCACACAGCAGTTCTTGAACAACCAAGTTTATCACTAATTGTTTGGCCGGATACAAACTCGCCATCCGCTTCAGAAAAAACTTGCAATAACTGCTTTCTTATAGTAGATTGCATCCTTGCAGCCACTCCCTTATACGCTCTTTCTCATTAACTACGTTTCCTTGTACGATTGCTTCTTCGATTTTCTGAAGCATTTCAGCAACCCACGGACCAGGCTTTTTGTTTGCCCAGTTTAATAAATCATTACCAGTCACATTCATTTCTTGACGTTCCTGGATTGGCAATGCATGAAACATTAATTGTACTCGTTCAACAGATGTAGGGTCATAGCTTTCAATCATCGCTTCATATACTCTCTCTGCCATTTCAGCGATATGAATTCCCGTTTTATAAAGAAGGACTGTATCCCAATCCTTCTCCTTTCTAGTACGAATTGCCAATAAAACTGCAACAATATCTTTTATTTTTTTATTCGAAAACTTCCATTGACGTAAAAAGACAGATGGATGTTCTTCTCCGATACAATATAAGAAAAATGCCCACGCCTCAATATCCGTTTCGAAAGAATCCCATTTATACTGCGTAGCTTTTAACAGTCTCTCTTCTGACATTTGTAAATATGGCAAATGAGAAAATAGCTTCGTCTCTACTAATTCTTTGAGACCTTTCACACAATATGTACCAGTTAACAGTTTCTCAAACTCTACTGTAATACGCTCAATTGCTATATGTTCTAGCAAATGCCCATACGTTTCAATCGCTTGCTTCGTTTTCATTTCTAATGAAAAACCTAACGTGCTTACAAACCGAATACCACGCATCATTCGAAGGGCATCTTCTTGAAAACGATCCGCAGCATTTCCAACTGTCACAATTTCTCTCTGTTGAATGGCTTCCTGTCCAGCAAATAAATCAACCATTTTGCCTTCTTCTGTCATAGCAATTGCATTCATCGTGAAATCACGACGTTTTAAATCCTCTTCTAATGAACGAACAAATTGAACACTACTAGGTCTTCGAAAATCTTCATATTCGCTTTCTGTTCGAAAAGTAGTTACCTCATAAGGCTCACCATTTTCTACAACAATTACAGTTCCATGCTCAAGACCAACAGGAACATTTCTTGGGAATATAGCCATCACTTCTTCTGGTAGAGCAGATGTCGCAATATCAATATCTCCAATCGGCCTATCGATAATAAGATCTCGTACGCTCCCACCAACAAAGTAAGCCTCATGTCCTTGTTGCTTTAATGTCTCAATAATAGAACTAGCTTTTTTAAATCTTTCCATTTTTGTCATCCCTTAGTACGTCATAGTAAATCGTTTCATATTGTGAAACAATTTTTTCTGAGCGAAATTGCTCATAAACACTTTCTCTTGCTCGTTCTCCCATATTACGGTGAAGTTCCTCGTCCTTTAATAGCTGAATAGCTTGATTTGCCACTCCTGTTGTATCGCCAACTTCACATAAATATCCTGTTTCCCCGTGTTGAATAACCTCTGGAATACCTCCAACCCGCGTTCCGATACAAGGTACACCACACGCCATTGCTTCTAATAAAACAAGACCAAAACTTTCCTTCTCTGATAGAAGCAACATTAAATCACTCATCGCAAGTAGTTCTGCAACATTATCTTGCTTCCCTAAGAATAAAACGCGATCTTCAATATGTAAATTCTTCACTATCTGTAAAATGGTACAGAATTCTGGTCCGTCTCCAACAAGAAGCAACTTCGCATCTACTTCTTTAACAATTTTAGCAAATGCCTGAACAACATCCTGCACACGTTTCACTTTACGGAAATTCGAAATATGAATAAGTACTTTTTCACTCTCACTTATACCATATTCTTTCTTTAATTGAGACATATTACGCTTGAAATATACACGTTCGTCTATAAAGTTATATACCGTTTGAATTTCTTTACTTGGTTTTACAAGCTCATGTGTTTCGTTAATTAATGAATGCGAGACAGCAGTGACAACATCCGATTGCTCAATACCAAAACGAATTAAATTATTTAACGAAGGGTCGGAACCTAACACAGTAATATCTGTTCCATGTAAGGTTGTAACAATTTTAATACGCTCTCCGATCATTTGTTTTGCTAAATATGCACAAATTGCATGTGGTATTGCGTAATGCACATGTAAAATGTCTAAGTTTTCTCTTTGTGCAACCTCGGCCATTTTACTTGCTAACGCTAAATCGTATGGTGGATATTGAAATACAGAGTATTGATTTACCGTCACTTCATGAAAATAAATGTTTGGATATACTTTATTTAACCGGAATGGTAAACCCGATGTAATAAAGTGAATTTCATGCCCACGTTCCGCCAATTGCTTTCCTAATTCTGTTCCAACAACTCCAGAACCACCTACAGAAGGATAACATGTAATACCTATTTTTAATTTCATTTACATCCCCCTAATAAATCAGCATGTAATAAAACCGGTTTCTTACTCATAAATCCCTCGGCATACAAGACTCCAACTTCTTTTCCAAACATCTTCTCACGAGCGATCACAGTTTCAACGTAACCTTCTGTTAACGGTGTCTTAACACCATCGCTCCCTGTTGAAAACTGACTTTCATACGCTTCTAATGCTTCCACCTTTATAGAGAGGTACTCACTTATATCTATACAAAAATTCGGTTTATGAAAACCATTAATCATATAATTATAAAAAGACTCCACACGATGTGGTGAAAGTTCCGGCATATATTTACGGATTCCTGCTGAAAAAATAGCCTCTTCCACAAGCTTTGCACAATTTGCATGATCTGGATGGCGATCTTCATAGTACGGCGCAAAAACTAGTTTTGGTTTATATGTACGGATCACCTTGACAATTTCACGTATATACTCTTCTTTCATATACAAACCACGGTCTGGCATCGCTAAATTCAGCCTCGTTTTTACTCCCATTATACGAGCTGCGACCTTCGCTTCTTCTTTTCTCAACTCTATCGTTCCATTTGAAGAAAGATCAGCTTCTGTTAAATCACAAATACCTACTTCATACCCTTGCTTTGTATATTTAGCGATGGTACCAGCCATGCCGATTTCAACATCATCGGCATGAGCACCAAACGCTAATATATGTAATCCACTCATAATTGTTCCCCTCATTTTCTTAACTTACGATAATCTAAATCTCCTCGCTCTAATGCGTGCATTAACATTTCAGCACTTGCCATATTCGTTGCAAGTGGAATCGCATATACATCACATAAACGAAGCAATGCATTCACATCCGGTTCATGCGGCTGTGCTGTTAATGGATCGCGGAAGAAAATCACCATATCTAAATCGTTCTTTGCAATCATTGCACCAATTTCTTGATCTCCACCAAGAGGGCCAGATTGATATCTTGTTACAACTAATCCAGTCGCTTCCATAATACGAAGCCCTGTCGTTCCTGTTGCAAATAATTCATGTTGTTCAAAAATTGGTTTATATGCGTATGCAAACGAAACCATATCATTTTTCTTTTTGTCATGTGCGATTAAGGCAATTTTCATCCGTTGTCTCCCCTTTAGTCGATAATATTTTCTAAACCGTACACAAGATAATCAAGGTTCATTACTGTCTCAATTGATAGTTTTACACCTGACATAAATGATGCACGATTGAATGAATCATGACGAACTGTTAACATTTGTCCATCTCCACCGAACATTACTTCTTGGTGTGCAATAAGCCCTGGCAAACGTACACTATGAATGTGAATACCGTCTACATTTGCACCACGTGCACCTGCTAGTTGCTCTACTTCATTTGGATGACCTTGCTGCTTTGATTCACGATTTTGACGAATTAACTCTACCGTTTTTACAGCTGTACCAGATGGTGCGTCTAATTTTTGATCATGATGTAATTCAATTACCTCAACATCTTGGAAATATTTCGCTGCCATTTGTGAGAATTTCATCATAAGAACTGCACCAATTGCAAAGTTTGGAGCAATAATTGTTCCTACTGCTTTTTCTTTTGCATTCTCTGTTAAACGTGCCAATTCTTCTTCTGTAAATCCAGTTGTACCAATAACCGAACGAAGTCCACGCTCAACTGCAAGTGTAACGTGTTGTTTCCCCACTTCTGGTGTTGTTAAATCTAACAACACATCTGCTTCTACTTCATCTAAACAAGTATGTAAATCAGCGTAAATCGGTGCATGTAATGCTGGCATGCCAGGTAAATCAGAAATCTTCTCACCACCATGCTTATAATCCACTGCTGCTACTAAATTAAAATGTTCCGTTCTTTCCATAAGAAGAACTGCTTCATGTCCCATACGTCCTCTTGGTCCGGCGATAATTACTTTAATTTCTTTCATTATTCTTTCTCTCCCTCATCAATACGTGTCCAGCGATCTTTATCACGTGTATTAAATTTATTCATTACAATGTTATGTGCTGTCTCTAAATCAATATTTAAACTATTTGCCATACAAATCATAACAAATAATACATCTCCAAGCTCTTCTTCAATACTTCTTTCTTTTTCAGTTGTTTTCTTCGGTTTCTCACCATAATAATGATTTACCTCTCTTGCAAGCTCTCCCATTTCTTCCGTTAAACGAGCCATCATTGCAAGCGGACTGAAATAACCTTCTTTAAACTGACCAATATATGCATCTACTTCTTTCTGCATATCTTTCATCGTTTTTGCTTCCATACTATTCACCTCTAATCCTTCCTCTTTCATGTTAGCCAATTCATCGCGATTTGACAAATATTATTCCCCGCCAAACACCTATTTGCGACCCATTTTTGGATAGACTATAATAAAGTGAAACTTCTTTTGCGTTTTTTTGCAAAAGATTAGTTGAACTAATCGGGTTCCTACGGCTGGTTCGCCTTTCTTCAGAGCTTTATCTCCTACCAGCCGTTGGTACGGGGTAAAGTGAAACTTCTTTTGCGCTTTTTGCAAAAGATTAGTTGAACTAATCGAGTTCCTACGGCTGGTTTGCCCCTCTTCTTTGCTTCATCTCCTATCAGCCGTTAGAGCGGGATAAAGTGAAACCTTCTTTTGTGCTTTTCACAAAAGATCAGCCCACATCAATCAAGTTCTTACTATTTTCACTAGCAACTAGAAATTACTTATTATTATGTTTTACTGTTTCAGCGGAGCAATGCAATCATTACATAATTAGGGGGATTTCTATATGACATCAAAATTGAAGATACGAAATATTATTTTTATTTTAATCGGTTCCGCTATATTTTCTTTCGGTATTGTCAATATCAATATTGAAAACCACCTTGCAGAGGGTGGGTTTACTGGTATTACACTATTATTGTATTTTTTATTTAAGTTTGATCCTTCCTACTCAAACTTAATTTTAAATATCCCTATATTTTTTATTGGTTGGAGGTTACTTGGCAGAACGACATTTTTATATACATTAATTGGCACCTTTAGCGTATCTTTATTTCTATGGATTTTCCAGCGTTACGAAGTACTCAACTTACATTTAAACTTGCAAAATGATATGACACTCGCAGCTTTATTCGCCGGGGCATTTATCGGTATCGGCCTTGGAATAATATTTAAATATGGCGGGACTACTGGCGGTGTAGATATTATCGCACGACTAGCTCACAAATATGTTGGCTGGAGTATGGGGAAAACAATGTTTATGTTTGATGCTGTCGTTATCGTAGTCTCTATTCTTACCTATTTATCATACCGCGAGGGCATGTATACGCTAGTTGCTGTTTTTATCGGTGCTAAAGTCATTGATTTTATGCAAGAAGGAGCTTATGCTGCCAAAGGAGCGACTATTATCTCAGAGAAAAACGATGAAATTGCTGCCAAAATTTTATCTGAAATGGAGCGCGGAGCAACCTTTTTAAAAGCTGTTGGATCGTATACAAAAGTGGAACGTAACGTATTGTATTGCGTTGTTGCTAAAAATGAAATCGTGAAATTAAAGAATATCATTACTTCTGTAGATCCTCATGCTTTTGTCGCTGTAAGTGATGTACATGATGTAGTTGGTGAAGGATTTACGTTAGATGAAAATAAAAACCCTTTACATAATTAAATGTAACTAGAAAAGCGCCTTAGCTTTTCTAGTTTTTTATTACAAGTCTTTTAAGCTTCTCAAAATCCTCATGAATAAGCTCCAATAAACTCCGATTATAAAAAATGGAAGCTGGATGAAAAGTCGGAAAAACATGATATTCTTTCTCTGACCATGTAAACTCTGCACTTTGCATATCCTTTAATTTTTGAATGGGCTGTTTTAATAATTGCCCGTGTACATCTGTGATTTTTTTATTTTTTCCTGTTAAACGTTGAAGACCGATATTTCCAAGCGTGACGATAAGCTTCGGATGTATTTTCTCTAATTCATAATCTAACAAAGGCGCATGGGCAACTATTTCTCCCTGATTTGGCGTTCTATTATACTTTTTTTGTATGATTTCACCATTTCGTTCTTTTTTCTCTCGCCATTTATAAGGTCTACTTCGAACAGCGCTCGTAATATATACTTCTTCCCTTGTAACATCAATACGCTCTAAAAAATCCATTAATTGTTTTCCCGCCCTCCCGCTAAACGGAATCCCATTATGAATTTCTGTTTCACCAGGCGCTTCTCCTAACAACATAAATTTGGGATTTTCAGGACCTTGTCCACTTAAAAAACCTTCTAGTTGATAAGGATCACTGCGCTCTTGCACTTGTTTTACTAAATGGTCTGGATATTTCATTTCCCCCCACCGCCTTTCCGCATTACTTCTATTATTTCTATTTGCAATACATTATATAATTCAATCCATACAACAAAAAAAGACTATCAAAATTGAACTGAACCCAAAAAATTAGACAAATATATTAAGCAGCTACTAAGGATTGAACTCTGTATTGCACAGGGGACAATCCTTTTAGTTTTGTTTTAATTCTTTTGTGATT
>NZ_JBPWAP010000037.1:0-54206 GCF_051776705.1 Bacillus cereus group sp. BceL291
TCTTGAATCGAAAGATTCATAAAAAACGTCATCCTTTCTAGTTAGCTTTTTAGAAAGAATAACGTTTTTTTACACTTGGGGGTAGTCTAGATTCTTAAGTTGATGGGCATGGGGTAGGAACAGATTATAACATTTTATTATATACGAGGTTTAAAGAAGAATTAAGTAAACAAGAAAATGCATTTTTAGCTACGAAAGAAACATTCAAATCAGCAGGTAAAACTGTATTATATAGCGGAATAGCGGTGCTAATTGGTTTTGCATCACTTGCTTTAGCAAGTTTTAAATTATATCAATCTACTTCAGCGGTAGCAATTGGTGTTTTAGTATTATTACTCGTATTAACGACTTTAAATCCATTTTTCATGGTGCTTTTAGGAAAAGGAATGTTTTATCCGGTTAAAACATTTAAAGGTCATGAGGATAGTCGCTTATGGGGATTCTTTGCGAAAAACTCAGTAGCAAGGCCATTTGTCGCTTTAATCATCGTATTCGTAATATCGATTCCTTTCGTATTAAAATACTCTAATACACTTAATTACAATGATTTATTTGAAGTGGATAATAAGTATGAATCCAAGATGGGTATTAACGTAATAGAGGATCATTTTCCGCCTGGTTTCTCTTCACCGAGTACATTAGTCATTCAATCTGATAAAAAGCTGGATGAAGGAACTTCTCTACAAATTTCAGACGAATTAACTGATAAAATTTCGAAAGTTAAAGGTGTGTCAGAAGTATATGCACCAACACGTCCAACTGGTGAGAAGATAAAAGAATTATATTTAAATAAGCAAGCGGGAGAATTGAATACAGGATTAGGAGATGCCGATGGTGGCATAAAGGAAATTAATGATGGATTAACAGATGCGAAAAATAAAATGGGAAGTAATGATTCAAATAGTCTTGCGAATGTTCAAAAATTAATTGATGGAACGAACGAGGCGAAAAACGGGGTATCAGCATTAGGAACAGCTTTACATCAATTATCAAATGGCATAAACGACGGTGCACAAGGAGCACAGCAAATTGAGAGTGGTTTAGCTTCAGTAAACGAAAATATAAATGTTCTATCTAATGCAACGTCGCAGCTGCATGCTGGTTATGCACAGTTAGAAAAAGGTTTAAACTCTTACGATCAATACTTCGGAAGTATTTCTCAAGCGATTGATGGTGCGAAAAAGGGATATGAACAAATTGAAATGTTAATGACCAATTTCGTTCAAACGAAACCAGAATTAGCGAATGATCCAAACATACAACAAACGATAGGAATTGCTAAAGAGGCTCAAAAGAAATTAAGCGTACTTTCAAATGAATTAAATCAATTAGCAACACAGCACAAAACGGCGATGAGTTCATTTAAAGAAGCGAATCAATCGTTACTGAAAGTGGATAACGGCTTAAAAGAAATGAGCAATGGAGTTAATAAGTTACAAAAGGGAGCAGCCGATCTTAAAAATGGATTAAATGAAGGTTCTTCAGGTTCAAAACAAATTGCAAATAAATCAGTTGAGTTACAATCTGGATTAACGAAAATAAACGATGGGCAAGGACAACTTTTAACGGGCCTTAAAGACCTGCAAGAAAAGATGGGGCAATTACAATCCGGTTTATCTAAAAGTACAGAAGGGCTTGGAAAAGTAAGTAATGGCCTGCATGACGCACAAAAATATTTAGGGGAGCTCAATGAATCGAAGAGCTCTGAGAAGTTTTATATTCCAAAAGAAGTGCTAGAGGGAGAAGATTTCCAAAAAGCATTGAACACGTACATGTCGCAGGATAGAAAAATTGCTAAAATGACTATCATTTTAGATGTAAATCCGTATTCAAAAGAAGCGATGCCAATTATTCAAGAAATCAATAAAACAATCGATGGCACTGTAAAGGGAACGGAATTACATGATGCGAAAACAGCAATTGGCGGAACAACAGCTAGAAACGTTGATTTAAAAGAAGTAACAGGGCAAGATTTCTTACGTACAGCTACAATTATGTTAATTGGAATTGCGATTGTATTAATCGTAATTACACGCTCATTACTAAACACAATATTTATTATTGGCTCATTACTATTAGCGTACTTCGCATCACTCGGTATAAGCGAACAAATTAGTGCACATGTATTACATGTAGATTCATTAAGCTGGAATGTTCCATTCTTTAGCTTCATTATGATTGTCGCTTTAGGAGTGGATTATAGTATTTTCGTAATGATGCGCTATAACGAGATAGAAGGGGATTCGGTAACGAAAATTGTAACTGCATCTCGTCATATAGGAGGAGTTGTATTATCAGCTGCGCTAATTTTAGGCGGGACATTTGCAGCATTAATTCCATCAGGTGTATTAACACTTATACAAGTTGCATCAGTAGTTGGCGTTGCACTTCTTCTATTAGCTTTAATTGTGATGCCGATATTATTACCGGCGTTAATAGGGTTAACGAGTAAAATGAAGAGTTACAAAGAGAAAATAATAAATACGAAATAAGAAGAGACTGTAGGGAATGATTTCTCTACAGTTTTTTCGGTATATAATATTTCAGATGAAAATGAATCCTATATATTACAGAATGAGCAGTGAAAGGTTATATGAGAAAGAGGTCGATGATATACATACAATAGCTAGGGGAATGGACAAAAACTATCCGATTTCATTGTAGAAAGGTAATCAACCGTTGCTATTCATCCAGCTTCTACTATATAATAGCTATAGTCTACAATAATTGAGTCGTAATATGCGATTTTTTAAGACAATCGGTGAGAAAACGCTGAAATAAGCGGTATTAGTAGGAGGACACAAATGATTACAGTAAGTAACGTTAGTTTGCGTTTCGCGGATCGCAAATTATTTGAAGATGTTAACATAAAATTCACGCCAGGTAACTGCTACGGTTTAATCGGAGCAAACGGTGCTGGTAAATCTACATTCCTAAAGATTTTATCTGGAGAAATTGAACCATCAACAGGTGACATACATATTACGCCAGGTGAGCGTCTAGCAGTATTAAAACAGAACCACTTCGAATATGAAGAGTTCCCAGTATTAGAAACAGTAATTATGGGTCACACGCAACTTTACAAAGTAATGCAAGAGAAAAATGCTATTTACATGAAAGAAGACTTTAGTGATGAAGATGGAATGCGCGCTGCTGAACTTGAAGGTGAGTTCGCTGAGCTTAACGGTTGGGAAGCTGAGTCAGAAGCTGCAATTCTTCTTAAAGGTTTAGGTATTGGTGAAGACCTTCATGATAAGAAATTGTCAGAATTAACTGGGGCAGAGAAAGTAAAAGTATTACTTGCTCAAGCTTTATTCGGTCAACCTGACATTCTATTATTAGATGAGCCTACCAACCACTTGGACTTAAAAGCGATTCAATGGTTAGAAAACTTCTTAATGAACTTTGAAAACACAGTTATCGTAGTATCCCATGACCGTCACTTCTTAAATAAAGTATGTACGCACATGGCTGACCTTGATTTCGGTAAAATTCAACTTTATGTTGGTAACTATGACTTCTGGTATGAGTCAAGCCAATTAGCTTTAAAATTAACACAAGATGCTAATAAGAAAAAAGAAGAGAAAGTAAAAGAGTTACAAAACTTCATTGCACGCTTTAGTTCAAACGCTTCTAAAGCGAAACAAGCAACTTCTCGTAAAAAATTATTAGACAAAATTACATTAGATGATATTAGACCGTCATCACGTCGTTACCCATTCGTTGGCTTCACACCTGAGCGTGAAGTAGGAAATGACTTATTAACTGTTGAAGGTCTTTCTAAAACAATTGATGGTGAAAAAGTGTTAGATAATGTGTACTTCACTTTAAATAAAGGTGATAAAGTTGCATTTATCGGCCGTAACGATATTGCGATGACAACATTATTTAAAATTCTTATGGGTGAAATGGAGCCGGATAGCGGTTCATTCAAATGGGGTGTTACAACCTCTCAATCTTACTTCCCAAGAGATAACTCTAAGTACTTTGAGAACAGTGATTACAACTTAGTTGAATGGTTACGTCAATTCTCTCCACAAGATGAGTCTGAAAGCTTCTTACGTGGTTTCTTAGGCCGTATGTTATTCTCAGGTGAAGAAGTTAAGAAGAACGTTTCTGTATTATCTGGAGGCGAAAAAGTTCGTTGTATGTTATCTAAAATGATGTTAAGTGGTGCGAACGTAATCACACTTGACGATCCAACGAACCACTTAGACCTTGAGTCAATCACAGCATTAAACAACGGTTTAATTGCATTCAAAGGTACAATATTATTCACATCTCATGACCATCAGTTCGTGCAAACAATTGCAAACCGCATTATCGAAGTAACACCAAACGGTGTAATCGATAAAGAGGCTACTTATGATGAGTTCTTAGAAAATGAGGAACTTCAAAAACAAGTAGATGCAATGTACAAAGGTCAATAATATATAATGAAAAAACTCGTTCTTTTTAGAGCGAGTTTTTTTGTCGAGAAAACGTAACATCGCTGGTCGGTCAAATGAATAATTATTCAAATATAATATTAATGAACAGGAGAATTCTTTCATGTATGGAAGGGATGTAATGACTTTAAGATTTAAAGAGTTAGTTGAAGAAGGGAAATGTAAGTGGAGTAATATAATCAAATCGTATTATTTTGTCATGTGAAATATGTACCAAATTTGGAGATAGAATAGTTTGCGAATGAGTTTATAAAGGTATATAGTATGGGGTGTCATAATTAGTGGATGAATCTTGGGAGAAAACAGGAAATGTTACAAATTTATTTTGTTAAATAGAAACCAAGGTCAAAATGTCTAGAAAGAAATAGTTGAATAAATACTAGCTTCAAATTATAATTACTAATATTCTTCATATAGTTAAATAAAGATAATCTATTTGAAGAAGAAAATTTGAATAGAGAGACAGACTTATAAAAAATAAGCCTTGGATGATCAAAAGAGGTGGAGAAATGAAACAGTTCTTATTAAAGAGCAAAAGTGTGTTAAGCAATCATTTTGGATTCTTTCTGTTTGCCGTTATTTTATTGTGGCTCAAAACATATGCAGCTTATGTAACGGAATTCAATTTAGGAATTTCAAACACAATCCAAAAATTCTTGCTGTTTTTTAACCCGCTTAGTTCAGCAGTTCTATTTTTAGGACTTGCATTATTTGCAAAAGGGAAACGATCTTATATTTGGTTAATTATCATTAATTTGTTATTGTCGATTCTTTTATACGCAAACGTAGTATACTATCGCTTTTTCAGTGACTTTATTACGTTCCCGACATTAACACAAACGAATAACTTTGGAGATTTAGGTGGTAGTATTCTTGCGTTGCTACATCTTTATGATCCATTATACTTCTTAGACACGATTATATTAATTGTGTTAGTCGCAACAAAATTTGCAAATCCAAAACCAATTCGTGTTGCGAAGCATAAATTATCTCTAGTATTTGTAGTAGGTATTTTATTATTCAGTGTTAACTTAGGTCTTGCAGAGTCTGACCGTCCTGAATTATTAACAAGAACGTTTGACCGTAATTATATTGTGAAATATTTAGGTGCATACAACTACACAATTTATGATGGAATTCAAAGTGCGAAAGCATCAACAGAACGAGCATTAGCGGATGGCGATAATATGACAGAAGTACGAAATTATTTAACATCAACTTATGCAAGTCCAAATCCTGAGTATTTCGGTAAAGGAAAGGGAATGAACGTAATTTACATTCATTTAGAGTCATTCCAAAACTTCTTAATTGATTACAAATTAAATGGTCAAGAAGTTACACCGTTCTTAAACTCATTTACAAAAGATGCGAATACACTATACTTTGATAACTTCTTCCATCAAACAGGACAAGGGAAAACATCTGATGCGGAGTTTATGTTAGAGAATTCAATGTTTGGCTTACCGCAAGGTTCTGTCTTTACAACGAAATCTCATAATACGTATCAATCAGCACCAGCTATTTTAGGACAACAAGGATACACATCAGCAGTATTCCACGGTAACTACAAAACATTCTGGAACCGTGACGATATTTATAAATCATTTGGTTTTAATAAATTCTTTGATGCGTCATACTACGATATGAATGAAAAAGACGTAGTAAACTACGGATTAAAAGATAAACCGTTCTTTAATGAATCTATTCCGTTATTACAAACGTTGAAACAACCGTTCTATACAAAGTTTATTACGTTATCGAACCATTTCCCTTATCCAATCGATAAGGCAGAAGCAACGATTGAACCAGCAACAACAGGTGATTCATCAGTAGATACGTACTTCCAAACAGCACGCTATTTAGATGAATCTGTAAAAGGCTTCATCGATTACTTGAAACAATCTGGTTTATATGATAACTCAATTATTGTTATGTACGGAGACCATTACGGTATTTCAGATAATCATAATGCAGCAATGTCAAAAGTAATGGGTAAAGAAATGAACTCATTTGAAAATGCACAGTTACAACGTGTACCATTAATCGTTCGTGTACCAGGAGTGAAAGGTGGCGTACAACATCAATACGGTGGTGAAATTGACGTTCTTCCAACGCTATTACACTTACTAGGTACAGATACAAAGAATTATGTTCAATTCGGTTCTGATTTATTATCACCAGATCATAAACAAGTCGTTGCGTTCCGTAACGGTAACTACGTAAGCCCAACAGTTACTGCACTAAACGGCAAATACTATGATACAACTACTGGAAAACCTGTAGAATTTACAGATGAAATAAAGAAAAATGAACAAATGGTTCAAAACTCACTAAAATACTCTGACCAAGTCGTAAATGGTGACTTATTACGATTCTACACACCGGAAGGATTCACTCCAGTAGATCGTTCGAAGTATAACTATAACAACCGTGATAAAAACAAAACGAAGGTAAAAACGACTCCGGAAGGGGAAGCTAAATAAATAATAAAAGGCGCTATTCATATGAATAGCGCCTTTTATTTGTAAATATACCATCATTATGAGACAAAACCAGCTGTTGCTTTTTGTTTTGCCTTTCCGAAGAAAACTACACCGACGATGATAATAATGATAAATGCCCATTTAACGAAAGGGTTACTTTCGAAAAATCCAGCGAACCATTTCTCATCTACAATCATTTTCGCGGCAGTATAAGCTAAAACGGCTGCTCCGATCGTAATGATGACAGGAAAACGATCCACCCATTTTAAAATTAATGTGCTGCCCCATACGACTACTGGAATAGACACTAATAGTCCGATGATTACTAAAGAAAAGTTACCATGGGCAGCTCCTGCAACAGCGAGTACATTATCAATGCCCATTAACGCATCAGCAATAATAATGGTTTTAATAGCAGACCAAAATCCTTCTTCGGCTTTAATATCATGATTTTTGCCCTCAGCGATCAGCTTGTAAGCGATCCAAATAAGAAGTACACCACCAATTAGGAGTAATCCAGGTATTTTTAATAACCAAACGACAACTAAGGTAGCGAGAGCCCTAATAGCAATTGCTCCAATGGTTCCCCAAATGATAACTTTCTTTTGTTGGTCTTTCGGTAATCTTCTTGCTGCTAATCCAATTACGATGGCGTTATCTCCGGCTAACACTAAATCGATTACAATAATGGCAAGCAAGGCAGACAAATATTCAGGTGAAAGAAAATCCATATACATATCACTCCTTAAGAGTAATATGTGCTAAAGTGTTGATAATATAAAAAAGGATTGAAATTGTATATTCAATCCTTTTTTGACTGTATTCTGATATGTATGTTTTTATTTTGAATAAGTCGCTTATGTAGTTTTTTACTTATCGCGTTTCTTTCTTAAATTGATTCCAAGTTTCTTCAGTTTGCACTATAAATACGATTATATAACATCTACTTATTTAAACTAGGTTAAAGATAGCATGTGATATTTCAAAGTTAAATTTATTTGATAAAAGGGAAGGGACGTATAATATTGATATGGTGCAAGCGTGTATAGGTTTTCTCTATAAGGAAATTCTAAAAACGATAAAAAAGACTTGATAACCTACTAGAGGGGATCAAGTCTTTTCATTACATACGATTATCATGCCAGAAGTTTAATGGGAAGTGTTCGTTCTCATTATATGCTTCTAATTCATATCCTTTTTCTTTCAGTCCTTTAATAATTCCAGGTACTGCTTTTACTGATTGTGGATGAATATCATGCATAAGGATAACTTCTGTTGGATTTGTAGAATGAGCTAGAACGTTTTCTACAATTTTAGCTGATGCAGCATCAACTTGCATTTTGTTATATTTCCAGTCTAAAGAATCAATTGTCCAATCCCAAACTTTTAAGCCATTGTCTACAACTTTGTTGCGAAGAGCTTCGTTTAATCCTGGCATAGAGCCGTAAGCTGGACGAGTTAATACTGGTGATTTACCTAAAACACCAGCGATTAAGCCTTGGTCTTCCTTCATTTCATCTACGTAATGACCTTCAGTATAAAGTTTCTTGTAGTTATGAGTCATACTGTGCATCCCAACGTAGTGGCCTTCAGCATCTTCGCGTTTTACAAGATCAGGGAAAGCTTTTACGTTTGAACCAATTAGGAAAAATGTTGCTTTTGCATTTTCTTTCTTTAACATATCTAAAAGCTCAGCTGTGTATTTTCCAGGACCGTCATCAAATGTTAAATAAGCGACTTTTCTAACTTGCCCGTTATAATGTTTTGGAGCTTCTTTCGGAGCAAGAGATGTTTGAATCTCACTTACAAGTTGAACAGATTTTGCTTCATCCTCTGTACTAGCTAAAGCAGTATGTACTGATCCAAAAGCCGCTTCGTATGTGAATAATACTCCCGCACAAACTAACATAGCCCTTTTTACTAAAGTTGTCATTCGAATTCCATTGTGCATAATTTTCCTTCTCTCTATAAAAGTTCTACTCTACTATATTAGCAATTATAGGTAGGGAAATGCAAAGAAACTTTTTTACACTTGTAAAAAAGTTTACCCAAAAGTATGCAAGATTTTATATCAATTGCAGTTTTGAAAAATAGAATGAATTTAAACTTTCAATCACCAAATCATACTTTCGTATCACTTCGTTTTCGTTCCAAATATTGATTCGAATATTTTTGATTTTTATTAAAATATTGGTAAAGAAACAATTATATGAAAAAAGGAGCGGGAATATGAATAATTATATTTGCACTACATGTGGAGTACAGTATCCCGAAAATGAAGAAGCACCTTCTCACTGTAAAATTTGTAATGAGGAAAGGCCATATGTTAATCCAATTGGGCAGTCATGGATAACATTAGAAACAATGCAAAATAGCAATTTATACTAAAGTCCTATTGTTTATTAACTAATAGGTCTTTCAACTTAGGAAGCTCACACTAATGAGGGATGTTAAAGGGAATATATCTAACCTATACTAATTACTATAAAGCTTTGGAAAATGAAAAGGAGGAGATTTGCATGAAGAATTGGGTTCAATTTAGAATTGCAAGACCAACAGATAAATTGGAAGAAGTGATTAGTTTTTATGAAACAGGATTAGGATTAAAACGTATAGGGGAATTTCACAATCATGAAGGATATGACGGGGTTATGTTTGGATTACCAGATGAAGAGTATCATTTGGAGTTTACTTCACATGTTAATGGAAGTCCATGTCCGGCACCGACAAAAGATAATTTACTAGTTTTTTATATGCCTAATAAAGATGAAATTGAAAATATAGTAAATCGATTAAGTAATATGGGCTACCATGAGGTGGAACCAGAAAACCCGTATTGGATAGAGAAAGGAACCACAATAGAGGATCCAGATGGTTGGAGAATTGTGCTTATGAATGCATCTGAATAAGGAAACTATTTTCATATGAAATAGAGTGTAGCAAAATGATTTAGACATAAATCCCTACAGCGTTTGTAGGGATTTTTATATAAGAAAATCTTATTGAGAGAGTTATTAAAATGTAGAAAGTATTTTGGCTAAGAATAAATGTAGTAAACATAATTTATGAAGGAGGTATAAAAGTATGATAGTAAACCATTTTAAGGAGTTTTCTAAATATGTTGGAAATACACATCTCATTAAAAGTTCTTTCGTAGTTTATATCTTATTCTACGGAAAATTGATACCATCAAAAAACTGTATGTTTAACATGTATAGTTTTTTGATGGTGTAGCTGTGCAATGTTTAAAAATTTCACATACCGTATTTTAAAAATAAATATAGGAAAACCAAAAAGTAATGTAGAATATATCGTACATACATATATACAGTCAACATAAAAGATAAAGAGGTGGGTATATGTTACTTGAGGAAGTAATGCAGCAACTAGAGGAATATGGAACAGAACAAAATCGAAAAACGTATAAAAACCACGGAGCGAAAGAGCCGTTATTTGGAGTTAGTTTTGCGAATTTAAAATTGTTAAAAAAGAAGATAAAAAAAGATCATGATTTAGCAGTTGGATTGTGGGAAACGAAAAATATGGACGCAATGACATTAGCAACTTATATTTTAGATCTGAAAAAAATAACGACAGAACAGCTTAATAGTTGGATTCAGGATGTTGATTATTACTGTTTGATGGATGTTCTTATGACATCTATATGTACTTCGCCAATTGCAATAGAAAGAATGGAAGAGTGGACAAAGTCTAATGATGAATGGATTGGAAGAGCTGGCTGGTCTTTATTAGCAAATATAGCGATTAAAAATAAAACGTTACATGATGATTTCTTCTCTCCGTACTTAGAAGAGATTAAAGAAAATATACATAATGAAAAAAATAGAAAAAAAGAAGCGATGAATAGTGCTTTAATCGCAATAGGAATTCGTAATGAAGACTTAGAGCGACAAGCGATTGAAATTGCACGTGAAATTGGAAAAGTAGAGGTTGATCACGGTGCAACATCATGTAAAACACCAGATGCAGAAAGCTATATAAAAAAAGCGAGAGAAAGAGCTGAAAAAAAGAAAGTGAAATAAGAAAAGAGGATCGGTTATGAAAGCAATTGACGCAGCACAAAACATAATTACATTACAATTTTCTAATTGTGATGTAGCTTTACTCGGCGGAAGCGTTGTACGAGGAGAAGCGACGAAAACATCTGACCTTGATATTGTAATAGTTGACCAAAGTTTAACTTCTTGCTATAGGGAATCTTTCTATAGTAATGGATGGCCTGTTGAGGTGTTTGTTCATAATTTTGAAACATATAAAACCTTTTTCAAAATGGATTGTGATCGAGGGAGACCGTCGTTACCACAATTAATTTCGGAAGGGATTGCATTAAAAGGGGAAAAGGAAATTGTTGAGAAATTAAAAAAAGAAGCGAATGATTTACTACATAAAGGACCAGCTAAATGGACCGAAGAAACGATTAAGCAGAAGCGATATTTTATTACGGATACTTTAGATGACTTTATTGGTGCAACAAAAAGAGAAGAAGAATTGTTTATCGCTAATTTATTAGCGGATTTAGTACATGAATATGTATTAAGAGTAAATGGTAAGTGGCTTGGGAGTTCAAAATGGTTTATTAGAGTGCTAAAAAGATATGATGAGCAATATGCAAACAAATTTGTAGCGGCTTTTGATTATTTTTATAAAACGGGAGAGAAAAATGAATTAATTCATTTTATAGAAAAGACGTTAGAACAGTATGGTGGAAGAGTGTTCGAAGGATTTTCTATTGGTAAATAAAAAGGGGAGAGAAAAATGAATGTACCATATGTTCAATTAAGAGAATTGACACTAGATGATGTAGAAGATCGCTATCAATGGTCATTAGATAGAGATGTAACAAAGCATTTAGTCGTACCAGATCAATATCCTCCGTTCACTCGTGGAGATACGAGAAACTGGATTGAAGCTTGTATAAGCCGAAAAAATGGTTATGAACAAAGGGCAATCGTTACTGAGGCAGGTATACATATTGGATGGGTAGACCTTAAAAATTTTGATAAAACAAATAAAAATGCTGAACTAGGAATTGCGATTGGAAATAAAGACTATTGGGGTAAAGGATTTGGAATGGCAGCTCTAAACAGCATGTTACAAATAGGTTTTTCTCAGTTTGAATTGGAGAAAATTTGGTTACGTGTAGATGAAGATAATACAAAAGCTAAAAAGAGTTATGAAAGTGCCGGATTTGTATGCGAAGGGTTAATGAGAAATGATCGATTGAGACAGGGGAAGTTCATTCATCGCAATCGTTACAGTATATTAAAAGAAGAGTATGAATCAAAAAAAGTAGCCTATAAAAATATTATGTAAATTAAAAAGGGGAAGATAAAATGATTCGATTACTTACAAAAGCGGATGCAAAACAATATTGGGAGTTACGTTTACAAGCATTACAAGTAAATCCAGAAGCATTTATAACGACTTATGAAGAAGCAGTACGTCAAGAAAATCCTCTTGAACGAGTTGCTAGTAATCTTTCATCCAAAAGTAGTTTTACATTTGGTGCTTTTAATAATGAAAATCGTTTAGTTGGGGTTGTTACTTTATTAACAGAAGAAAAAGACGCATATAAGCATAAAGGACATATCGTTGCAATGTATGTAGATACTGAAAATCGAAGAAGTGGTCTTGCACGTGATTTAATACGTAAAGCAATTGAAAGGGCAAAAGAGATGAAGCTAGAGCAATTGAATTTAGGGGTTGTGTCAACGAACGAACCAGCCAAACGATTATATGAATCAATGGGATTTAAAACATACGGAATTGAAAAAAGGGCTATAAAAATGAATGGTGTGTATAGTGATGATGAACATATGGTGTTGTTCTTTTAAGAGAGGAAGTTTTGTATGAAAAAGGCGAAACTGCGACAATAAGATGGTGAATATGGCATATAGCAGATCATAATTGGTATCATCAAGCTCATATCAGTCGTTTGAGGAAATTATACAGAGAATATAAACTACATATTCTTTAATTTTTGAATGAACGAACGCCCCTAAATAATAATTAAAGGAGGCGTTTGTTTTTATTCGTTCGCTTTTCTTCCCAAGCTATCATTAAATTTTTATGATAATCTTTTGGTTTCTCAATAGAAAACCAGTAAATTGAATGTGCAATAGTTGGTAGCCATCTTTTATAGCGGATGTGTATATTTTCATGGTGAGTATAGTGGGTCGAGATTAAAGTAGATTTTGACCCTTGAAAATTTTGATATGTAATGGCCTCGATTTCATACCAATGCACTTTATTCCCATGTAAATCTACTACAATTCCTTCATCATCCCAAAGTGAAATGTAAGTTTGTATGTAGATTTTTCATCGCGTATACTAAAATATATGTCATAGAGATAAAAAATTAAATACAAGGGGTTTTACAATGAAAGCAATTGTTATAGGGATATTGGCATCATTTTTCTTTGCCTTTACCTTTGTTTTAAACCGGGCAATGGACTTAGAAGGTGGAAGCTGGATTTGGAGTGCATCATTACGGTATTATTTTATGGTTCCAATGCTATTACTTATTGTTATGTATAGAGGGAACTTAAAGCAACTCTTTCAATATATGAAAAACAATCCGAAAGAATGGTTAGTGTGGAGTATCGTTGGATTTGGTCTCTTTTATGCACCGCTTAGTTTTGCTGGAGCGTTCGGACCAGGTTGGCTTGTTGCATCAACATGGCAAATTACAATCGTTGCAGGGATTTTGTTAACACCATTTTTTGCGGTGGATCCACTACATAAAAAACTTCCGATGAAGGAATTAGTTATGTCGGGCATTATTTTATTCGGTGTTGTTCTCATGCAAGCAGAACATGCTTCTTCATTAGGTATTCGTGAAACCGTTTTATGTGTAGTTCCTGTACTTATTGCAGCATTTGCGTATCCTCTTGGAAATAGAAAAATGATGCAAGTTTGTAAAGGGGAATTAGATGTATTTCAGCGAGTACTCGGTATGACATTAGCAAGTTTACCATTTTGGTTTTTATTATCTGGTTACGAAGTATCAACAGGCGGATTACCGTCAAGTAGCCAAGTTTTTCAATGTTTTATTGTAGCAGTTAGCTCTGGGTTAATCGCGACAGTATTATTTTTCTTTGCAACAGATCTTGTGAAAGATGATCCGCAAAAATTAGCAACAGTGGAAGCGACGCAGTCTGGTGAAGTTTTATTTGCGCTAGTAGGAGAGCTGATCTGGTTATCTGCACCAATTCCGTCATCATTATCTTGGATTGGTATGAGTCTCGTTATTATTGGAATGATACTTCATAGTTATGTGGCTGTCGTTGTAAAAAAAGAAGAAAAAATAACGGCGTAATGAGATTAGCTCTTTTTATTAAGAGTTAGTCTTTTTTTCATAGAAAGGGATGAAAATATGAATTTACATCGCGTTGAACAAATTGAAAAAGATTCAATATTAAATGTGCTACAATATGCCGTCGGTCCAAATGAAATAAGCTTAAAGAAAGCAGTATTATTTTATCAAAGTAATAAAGGGACTTTGTACAAATATGAAGAAAAAGCTTGTCTAGGTATTGAAGTAATCGGAGCAACTAAAGCACGAGTATGTCATATAGCAGTGGCTCCAGATTATCGTCAAAAAGGAATTGCACTGCAAATGATTAAAGAAGTGGTAAGGATATATCAATTGACTTATATAGAAGCAGAGACAGACGATGGGGCGGTAGAATTTTATAAAAGAATTGGTTTTCAAGTTAAAAGTTTAGGAGAAAAATATCCAGGGATAGAAAGATTTCATTGTTACATGGAAAAATAGCATGAAAATATACAATTGTACATATTGAATATAGTTTGAAAAAAATAATAATTTCATTATATAATATAGGTATCTGGAAAAATATAGATAAAAGAAGATGGGTGTATAACAAGTGAGAATGGATAAAAGTAAGTTTATAAAAATAGCTACTTCAATAGGGGTGTCATCTTTTTTATTAACAGGTTGTGGTGATTATGAAGAAGAAACTGCTCAGCAAGAAAGTACAGCTGTTAAAACAGATGGTGCAAAACAAAGAAATGAACAAGAAACATTAAATTGTGATGATAAAGCCCCAACCAATGAAAATGTAGAGAAAGATGAGTTATGCAAGGAAAATAATCCGTCATTTTCATCTTATCATGAAAACTCTCATTTACCGATACTTCCATTTGTAGCAGGATATTTATTAGCGAGTAGAACTTCAAATATGAATTATACAGCAAAACCAAATTTAATGAAGAAACCGTATGCAAATAATGTTATTCCATATCGTGAAAAAGATGAGCGTAGAACAGGTGGCGGTAGTAGCGGTGGTTATACTGGTGGTTCTAACGGTAACAATAATACTTCCAATAAAGTAGATTTAAATAAACAGCAGCCAAATCCATCCAATAAAGTAACACCAGATACAAATACGCCAAAATCATCTACTACGCAAACACCGAAAGTAAACTCTGGTTCAAGTGGAATTGGAAACGCAAAAGCGCCAGCAGGATCCTAAAACGAAAGGGTAATGGAGTAATGTATACAGAACGAGAGCAAGAAGAGTATATGAAAGTATGGTTTTCACTTGCAGAAGAGGCTAGTAGGAATGGTTTCACTTGGCCTAGTCTGTTAGAGAATGAAGAATGGAATCAATATATGGCAACAGGGATGTATCGCATGCCAGCAAAAACTTATACTGCTATCTCAAAAGCGACAGAAGAAATCATGTATGTGTTATATAGAACGTATCAATATATTGTAAATACGACAGAAGATTTTCAAAAACTTGGATTCCCAGCTGAAGCGTGGGAAATGGCGAGAATGAAACATAATGGTTTATTTTCATATTTTACAAGGTTTGATTTTATCGTAAATGGTGACGATATAAAATTAATAGAAGTAAATTGTGATACGCCAACAGGCTATTTAGAACCGTCTGTCGCAAATGAAGTGTTATGCCGTTATCATGATGTAAATCACCCAAACCATATAGAAGAGCATATTGTGCAGGCATGGGAACAAATTAAACATGACTATCATATAGGCCCTGAAGAGACGATATATTTTACTAGTTATGATTGGCACGATGAAGATAGTCAAACGGTTCAGTTTTTAAGAACGTATTGCTTAAATCAGTCAACGGACTATGTAGGAATACAAGACATTGTCGTTGCGGAAGATGGTATATATACGCCAAGTGGAGAAAAAATAAAATATTTATATAGACTGTATCCAATAGAGTATTTAGTAACGGACGTTGATAAGAATGGAAAAAGGATTGGTTTACAATTTTTAGATCATATTGCGCAAGAAAGAGTGAAAATTATTAATCCGCCAGCCGCGTTTGTTATGCAAAACAAAAGTGTACTCGCACTAATTTGGAAGCTTTATGAAGAAAGTGTTTTCTTTACAGAAGAAGAGCAAGACATTATTTATAAATACTTTCTACCAACATATTTTTCAAATAAGCGATTTCTAGAAAGACATGAATCATACGTTTCAAAACCTGTATTTGGTCGTGAAGGTGGCGGAGTATCTATATACGAAAATGATGAATTATTAGCTGAAGATAAAACAGAGTATTACTTTGAACAAAGGAAGATATACCAGCAATACATAGAAATGCCTGACTATACCATTGACACATGGGATGGTCCATATACTGGTAAACTATTAATTGGCTCTCACTGTATAAGCGGAAGAGCAGCAGGCTTATTTTTACGTGTAGGTGAGAAAATAACGGGAAACTTATCAATGTTTACTGGGGTTACAATTGAAGGATAAAGTAAACAAAGAGCTCATCATTTGTGATGAGCTCTTTCGTCTATGTATAAAACAGCTTTTTATGGTTGGATGTAAAATCTTCACTTTCTTTTTGTGTTTTAAATCTGAATATTATAATTCAAATATTTTTTGTGTAATAATATTACTATTTTTTATAGATGTGAAAAATGATTAAGTTAAAAATTAAGAAAAATATGATAATATATTTATATAAAAGTTTAAATTTACGTAGCTAGTGGGGGAACCAATATGAAAATGAATGAAATAGTAGCAAGTACACAATTTCCAAATACAATCGAAACAATAACAAAAGATTTAAAAGCATTAGGAGTCGAAAAAGGAATGACAATTATCGTTCATTCATCACTAAGTTCTATCGGGTGGATATCTGGTGGTGCGGTTGCTGTAGTAGAAGCATTAATGAAAGTTGTTACGGAAGAAGGAACGATAATAATGCCAACGCAATCTTCGGATTTGTCCGATCCGAAACATTGGTCAAGACCACCTGTACCGGAAGACTGGTGGCAAATTATCCGAGATAACGTCCCAGCATTTGATTCACGTATAACCCCAACAAGGGGAATGGGTGAAATAGTTGAATGTTTTCGTACATATCCGAATGTAGTACGTAGTAATCATCCGTTAGGAAGTTTTGCTGCATGGGGAAAACATGCAGTAGAAATAACAATGAACCATTCGTTATCAATGAGCTTTGGAGAAGAATCTCCATTAAGAAAAATATATGATTTAGACGGGTACGTATTATTAATTGGTGTTGGATATGATTCCAATACGTCTGTTCATTTATCCGAGGTGCGTTCTGGTGCATGTGAGTTAATACAAGTAGGAGCACCTATTATAGAAAACGGTGAAAGAGTGTGGAAAGAGTTTTTTGAAATGGATTACGAATCTGAGAAGTTTGTAGAAATTGGTGTGGAGTTTGAGCGAAAAGGAACTGTAAAAAATGGGAAGATAGGGAATGCAACGTGTCGTCTAATGAAACAGCGTGATATAGTTGACTTTGGAACAGAATGGTTTCGTAAGAAAAATTAGTAAGGGATGGTTACAATGAAGGGGAAAAAGGTATTAATTACGAGCGGTGGTTGTCTAGAAAAATGGGATCAAGTACGCGGGCATACAAATATGGCCAAAGGTACAATCGGAAGGATAATCGCAGAAGAACTTCTAGCTAAAGGGGCACATGTTATATATTTACACGGTTATTTTGCGGAGAAACCGAGTGATGTACATAGAGGGTTAGAATTACATCCATTTGAAGGAATCGTTGATTTACAAGATAAAATGAAAAGTATCATATCACATGAAAAGATTGATGCAGTCATTATGGCAGCGGCTGGATCAGATTGGATTGTGGAGAAAATTTGTGATCAAGATGGTAATGTTCTTAATATGAACGGAAAAATTTCAAGTGATATAGCACCGATTATTCACTTTCAAAAGGCTCCAAAAGTATTAAAACAAATAAAAGAATGGGACCCAGAAACAGTACTTGTTGGTTTTAAACTTGAAAGTGATTTAAATGAAGAAGAACTGTTTGAAAGAGCAAAAAATAGAATGAAAGAAGCAAGGGCGAATGTAATGATTGCGAATTCACCACATTCTTTATATTCGCGCGGAGCTGTGCATTATGTAATTGGACAGGATGGTAAAGGGAAGTTGTGTAATGGGAAAGATGAAACAGCGAAAGAAATTGTCAAAAGCTTAGAGTTATTATGTAATCGTGTCACTGCTTTTTAAAATTAAGTTTTTAGATGAGAATGAATCCGCATAGTAATAAGTAAGCGAAACTTTAATTGGTGGGAATTTTACTTTTACACGAATGTGAAGCGTATACCAATCAAGAGCTATACACAGAATAATTGGTGAGGAGTGGATTCTATGGAACATTTATTAAAGCAAGCTATTAAACTTAGAAACGAAAAGAAATATGCGCAGTCTAAAGAGATGCTTATAGGATTAACAAACTTTACAAAGGATGCAGAAGTACTGTATCAGTGTGCGTGGATACATGATGTAATGGGGCTAGAAACAGAAGCAGTTCCGTATTATGAGCAGGCAATCGCAAATGGACTTGATGGCGAATCGCTTTGCGGTGCTTATATTGGTTTAGGAAGTACATATCGTTGTATAGGGGAATATGAAAAGGCAATTACAGTATTAGAAGCTGGGGTGAAAAAATTCCCAGAGAACGCTCCGATGAAAGTATTTTTATCATTAGCAAAATATAACGTAAACGATCACGAATCAGCGATGAAATTATTACTTGAAACTGTCGTGAAAGTAGAGGAAGTAAAAGAATTTGAACGTGCCATTTCATTTTATAAAGACCATTTAAATGAGGTTTTTAAATAAAGGAGTGAACGTATGGAGGTTACACTATCACGAAGGCGAAAAGGTGTTTGGATTGGACTCGTCTTTTTAATTATGCTACCAAACTATTTATTGTATGCCCTTCCAATTGTACCAGTTGCGCCGAAAGAAGTTGTGCTTGGGTCATTATTAGATTGCATGTTTGTCATTCCAATCATCACGTATTTCTTCATTATTCGAAAAAGATACTCGTTAACGTATATAGTTCCTGTTGTAATAGCTGGTTATATTTTTGCGAGATTTATTATTCCAAGTGACTATTTACAAGCTTTTTCATTCATCTCTTATATTATTGTTGCGGCTGAAATTGCATTTGTAGGTCTAGAATTATTCCTTCTCTATAAAATTGTTAGAGTGCTTCCTAAAATAATAAAAAAATATAAAGAATATAGAAGAGAAAATTATTCCTTTTCTTATGCAATTGATGCAGCGTTTGACGCTACTATGAAAAGAAGTAAGTTAGTAGATGCCATTCTAACAGAGTGTAAGTTAATCTATTATGCGTTTTTATCGTGGCGTGAAAAAGTACCAACAGGTAAATCTGTATACTCATATCATAAAAAGACTGGTGCTATAGGTGTGTATATCATGATTATTCATGCAACAATAATTGAAAGCATTGGTTTTCATTATTTACTACATCAGTGGAATCCAGTAATAGCATGGATTTTACTTACTTTAAATGTATACGCGATGATTTATTTTATAGCTGAAATACAAGCGATGCGCAAAAATCCCCTTGTCGTAACAGAAGAACAAGTAGTCATTCAAATCGGATTAGGAAAGAAAATTGTTATGCCATTTACACAAATTGATAATATTGCGTTCTACAAGGGTGAATTGCTAACGGCAAAAGAAAGGAAACAGGTATTGGATGCAACTGTTATGGAGTTCATAAAAGAACCTGCTACTTTTGAAATAACATTAAAAGAGCCAGTGAAAGCGCAGTTGTTATACGGCTTTTCTAAAACAGTAAGTCGTGTTTACTTAAATGTTGATGAAGAACGAAAATTTTATGATGCGGTTAAGGAAAAGTTAAAACATGAGTAATAGTGCTGTTAGTTACATAAAAACAAATGAGCTTCCGTTAGAAGTGAAAAAATATGAAACATGGATAGTGAAAAACTCTTTCTAAATAAGAAGGAGTTTTTATTATATACTTTTATAAAACATTATATAAAAAACTATACACTTCTTTATCACTACATAAATGGATATAATTGAGGATAGAACTAGCATAAGGGGAAACAAAATAATGAATAAGTTACTTACATCGAAAATTGAAATTATAGAAAGAAAAATCCGGTATAACTCAACAATAGTAGATCACAATTGCTTATTACTTGAAAAGCAATCACAAAGTATCGTTTTATTTCACGAGGTGCAGTATTCATTTACAATGACTGCAAATGATACTAAGTTAACAATCCCAAAAGGAAGTTATACAATCGCATATTACTGGAAAGATCGTCCGTACAATTTATACGTATGGAGAGATATAAAAGGAAAGTATTTAGGTTCCTATTTTAATATTGTAAAAAACACACAAATAAAAGATGAAGTGGTTTCCTTTGAAGATTTAATCATCGATATTATGGTACTTCCAAATGGAGAATACTTCATATTGGATGAAGATGAATTACCAGAACCATTAGGGAATTTCGAAGGTGGTTATGTGAGGAAAGCTCTTTATGGATTAAAAGAAATCATTCAAAAAGAGCTGCCACCAATAGTTTTGGAGACAGCCAGGGTGCAGAGGAAATAAAATTTAATTACATAAATATTTTGGATGGGAATGAGTAGTCTCAAGTTATATGATCTAACTTTTTTAATAAATCTAAGGTTAGTAGCATATTTCTTGAAATTACTCTTTTTTTTGTAGAAATTTCGTCGCTTAGTTATTAAATTCCATCAAATGCATTTAGCGTGTGAGTTTTCTTATTGGTTACAGTGGATTAAAAATCAGAAAAAATAGTAAGTAAATGATATCGTTCAAATAAACAACAGTAAAAATATTCAAACGAATCATATGTATGTTTTGATAAAACCTAGTTGACTTATCGGAAATATTTGTATAATATGTACTTAATTCCATAACGTATTGCTGATTGGAGAAACCAAAGGCATTTTATCTGTTGATAAAATGCCTTTGGTTTTTTTATTGCACAAATACTGAATCTGTTCATTTATATGAATCATTTTAAGGAGGAGAAGAAATGACTGTTTCAATTGATGGGGTATCAAAATATTTTTTGAAACAAACTGGTACTGTTCAAGTATTAGAGAATATTAATTTTCAATTAGAGAAAGGGGATTTTGTTACAGTAATTGGTCCGAGTGGGTGCGGAAAAAGTACATTACTAAAAATTGTTGCCGGTCTAGATAATGATTTTGAAGGGGAAGTTGTTATTGACGGGGAGCCTATCTTAAAAACGAGCAAGAAACAAGGTTTTATTTTTCAAGAACATAGGCTTTTTCCATGGTTAACAGTTGAAGAAAATATAGCGGCAGATTTATCGTTAAAAGATAAGTATGTGAAAGATAAGGTAAGAGAATGGGTTGAAATCGTTCGGTTAGATGGCTTTGAAAAATCGTATCCGAAAGAAATTTCAGGCGGGATGTCACAACGTGTTGCGATAGCGAGAGCGTTATTAAGAGATCCAAATGTATTATTACTTGATGAACCTTTTGGAGCGCTGGATGCTTTTACTCGAAGTCATTTACAAGAAGTATTGCTAAATATTTGGGAGCAGAAGAAAACAACAATGATATTCGTTACACATGATATAGACGAAGCGATATATCTTTCAAACCGAATCATCATTATGAGTGCAAAACCAGGGAAAATACATAAAGTGATTGAAAATAATTTGGCTTATCCGCGAAATAAAACTTCTCAATCGTTCCAACAACTTCGAACGAAAGTATTACAGCAGTTTGAATATGGAGGGTTGATTCAAACAAGTATATAGGAAAAGGGTGATTTTATATGTATAAAAAATTAAAAATTCTTTCTTTTGCTTTAGCTATATCAGTATGTTTGTTAGGATGTGAAAAAAGTACAGCAAGTAGTAAGAAAGAAGATGTAACAATACAAATTGGTATACAACAAGGATTAAGCCCGCTATTACTAGCAAAGAAAAAGGGGTGGTTTGAAGAGGAGTTTAAAAAAGAAGGAGTTAAAGTGAAATGGACAGAGTTCCAAAGTGGACCTCCTTATTTTGAAGCAATCGCATCAAACCGATTAGACTTTGGTGAAGTAGGGAATTCTCCAGTCATTTCAGCGCAAGCAGCAGGTATTGGATTTACCGAAATCGCCAATACAAGTTATGCGAGAAAAGGAACTGGAATTCTCGTTCAAAAAGATAGTAAGATTGCGAGTGTAAAAGATTTAAAAGGTAAAAAAATTGCAGTAGCAAAAGGAAGTAGTGCCTTTAATTTATTATATCGAGCACTTGATAAAGAAGGTATTGATGCAAAAGATGTAAATGTCATTCAATTACAACCAGATGAAGCGCAGCCTGCATTCGAATCAGGATCAGTAGATGCATGGGCGATTTGGGACCCTTTCATATCATTACATACGTTAAATAAAGGTGCGAAGGTGATTGCAGACGGTGAAACATTAAATGTCTCTTCACCAGAATTTTTAATTACGAGGACAAAATTTGCGAAAGAACATCCAGAATTAGTTGAGAAATTCCTCAAAGTTTATGAGAAAGCACGTGTATGGCAAGATGCTAACTTAGATGAAGCAATAAAAGTATACACTTCTGTAAAAAAGATAGATGCAGAGATTGTAAAAGAAGTGTTTAATCACGACAAACCAATTTTAGTTCCGGTAACTAAGGAAATAATAGCAGAACAACAAAAGACTGCGGATTTTCAATATAAGCTCGGTTCTATAAAGAAAGAAATTAAGACGGAAAAAGTTGTAGATAATTCTTTCGTAGAAAAAGCATTGAAAGCGAAGTGAAAAGAGGTTTTGTAAAGTGGAAAATACGAAAGCTGTTATGAAACCAGCGAGTATAACGATTAAGAAAAATGGCATAAAGAAGGTACGAAAGTTAAATGTAAAAGTTTTAGTAAGGGCGATTACTATACCGGTTATTATATTAATAATTTGGCAGTTGGCTGGCGTATTCGGTCTTGTTTCTAAAACAGTTTTACCAACACCATTAGATATTTTTCTAGCTTTCCAAGAGCTTATTAAAACAGGAGAGTTATTCGGCCATTTAAGTATTAGTGTATTCAGGGCTGCGGCTGGTTTCTTTATTGGTGGGGGCTTAGGAATCATTTTAGGAACGATTGTTGGATTTTCAACGAGAAGTGAGCAATATTTAGACCCATCTGTGCAAATGTTAAGAACTGTACCTCATTTAGCTGTTGCGCCGCTTTTCGTATTATGGTTCGGTTTTGGTGAAACATCAAAAGTGTTATTAATTGCAGATGGTGCATTTTTTCCTTTATACGTAAACGCATTTTTAGGTATTAGAGGTGTGGATTCAAAGTTATTTGATGTTGCGAGAGTGTTAGAGTTTAGTAAAAGAAAATTAATCACGAAACTAATTTTACCAGCTGCATTGCCTAACCTTTTACTAGGAGCAAGGTTATCGTTAGGTGTTGCGTGGGTGAGTTTAGTAGTAGCAGAACTTATGGGGTCTACAGAAGGTATTGGCTATATGATTATGGATGCAAGGCAATTTTCAAATACAGATATCGTATTTGTCGGCATAATTATATTTGCATTTGTTGGGAAGTTTTCTGACTCTCTAGTACGTTTACTAGAAGTGAAGTTTTTAAGATGGCGAGATAACTTTAAAGGTGAGACAGGGAATTAACATATAAATTATTAGGGGTAATTTATATAGAATGTGTTAGTATACGATTCAAAATAAATAAGGGGTGTGTAAAGGTATGGAATTATTATGGTTTATTCCGGCTTATGGAGATGGTCGATATTTAGGAACGACAAAACGAGGAAGAGCAGCTGAATATGGTTATTATAAGCAAGTTGCTGCGGCAGCTGATTATTTAGGATATACGGGTGTTTTACTTCCAACTGGTCAAGGATGTGAAGACCCTTGGGTGTTAGCTTCAGCTCTTGCTGCTGAAACAGAAAAACTAAAATTTTTAGTAGCAGTGAGACCAGGACTAATGTCCCCTACAGTTGCAGCGAGGATGGCATCTACATTTGATAGAATTTCACATGGGAGGCTGCTTATTAATGTAGTAGCTGGAGGGGATCCAGTTGAACTACAAGGAGATGGATTATATCTTGATCATGATGAAAGATATGAAGCAGCGGATGAATTTTTAAAAGTTTGGAAATCGACATTGCAAGGTGAAACGATCTCTTTAGAAGGAAAACATATTAAAGTTACAGATAGTAAAGTTGTATTCCCACCAGTTCAAATACCATATCCTCCTATATATTTCGGAGGATCGTCAGCTGCTGGAAAAGAAGTAGCAGCTGAACATAGTGATGTATATTTAACGTGGGGAGAGCCGCCAGAGCAAGTGAAAGAGAAAATAGAAGAAGTAAGAAAACTTGCAGAAGAGAAGGGGCGTACAGTGCGATTTGGCATTAGATTACACGTAATTGTAAGAGAAACAGAAGAAGAAGCATGGGAAGAGGCAGAACGTTTAATTCAATATGTGGATAATGAAACAATTGAGCTTGCTCAAAAGACATTTGCAAGATATGATTCGGTTGGTCAAAAACGGATGACCCATTTAAATAAAGGTACGAGAGAGTCGTTAGAGATAAGCCCTAATTTATGGGCTGGAATCGGACTTGTAAGAGGTGGGGCAGGTACTGCACTTGTAGGCGATCCGCATACAGTAGCAGAAAGGATAAAAGAATATGAATCGTTAGGAATTGATACGTTTGTTTTATCAGGATATCCGCATTTAGAAGAAGCGTATGAAGTGGCAGAATTGTTATTCCCATTATTGAAAGACGAGAAGAAAGAAGAAAATAAAATTGTTGGTGAAATGATTGCTGATGCATATGCATTAAAAAAATAGTGAGAAATAAAGTTTCACTTATTTATTGCTTCATTTTGTTTACTGCCTGTTAACACGAGATAAAAAACCCGCAAGTTATTCGCTTGCGGGTTTTCATCGTAAATTATTAGAAAATATGGTAAAATTAAAGGGTAACTTAAGGTGCGGTTGGTTGTTCAATTATCACTTCTCCGAGTAGGAGGGGGGTGATAATACGTGAGTGAAATAGCGTTGCTACTGCAGGGTGGACTGTTTCTCGTTGCATTGTTAACGTTCGTCGTCGTTTTAATAGACAAGCTCAAAAAATAACAACCCACCTATGCCTATAGAATGTGGGTTGTTTTGTTTGTAAGAAACAAATAGGATAAATGAACAATCCAATCTGCTAAGTTACGTGGACTAGTGTGTAGCCGCACACTAGTCTTTTTTATTTATATACAATTTATAATTGGTTTATGTGATTGTATTGTTCTTTTCATACTCATTATAACACAGTGTCTTTTCATCAAGAAAGGAGACCATATGTTCTGGTCTCTGTTATATAGTAGGTGCTTTTTCTTTAAACAGCCCATCCATATACTGTTTTAAACTTTGGACATAAAATTTCTGTGTATTCACATTATTTACACCGACAATGGGTGATGGAAGGTCAAATCTTTTTTCTGATAAATGAACGACAACATCAAAAATGTCAAACAAACGAATGAAGCAAAACAGACCGTCTTTATCGCTAAGTAAAATAAAGTAATGATTTTCACTACTTGTATTTAGCGTATTCCATAAAGAACTTTTGCTTAAATCACGTACAATGCTTTTTTCTTTTAGTTCCACGAAATCTGCATTTGAGAGAATGGTAGAGATATCAATCGCATCTTGATCTTCAAAGTAGCCATCAACTGTTTGTACAGCGAATGTATAAGCCATTTTTAATATACTCATTTTATATTTACGGTTATCCAATAGCAATTCACGTTGAATAGAACTGGCTACTTTCGTTACACGTTCCTCTTTCCAAATTTCATTATGTAAGGAAATATCGTGCTTTTTACATAGTTTCATAATTAATGCATTAGAATAAAGAATTTCGTCGCTTACTTCGACAACATCAGTCTCAGCAGCCGCAAGTTCCTCACCGTGCTCATTCGTATAGAGTGGGGAATCAATTTGTCTTTTCATTTGTTCAATCTTAAATTGACTCAATTTATGCCTAATTAAAGGACGATCAATATTTGTTGTCATTTGTTCATGACAAGTATCACAAATTGAGTTTGTGAAATAATATCCACATAATATTTCTGGAATGACATATTGTTCACTAAGTTCTTTCGTATCTTTTCTGCAAATGATGCATTGTGTCATTTTTATCACCTTTACCTGCAAATTTGTATATAATCTCATTGTAGTGTATTTATTGGTATTTTGGAATATTGTAAAGGAAAATATTATGTGAAATTCATACTTATTTTGGTACAATGAAGAGAAGTGCTAGTTTAAAGGAGGCCATTTTTTTGAAATCAAAAGTGCACTTTTGGACATTAGAAGTGCTAATGGTTGTAGGAATCATATTTATTTGCACAAAAATATCATTTTTATTTCAACCGATTGGTATCTTCATATCAACATTATTTTTCCCAATCTTAATCGCGCTTTTTTTATACTTCATATTTAATCCTGTATTAATCTTTTTGGAGAATAAAAAAGTACCTAGAAATTTAGCGATATTGCTGTTATATCTTTTTATCATAACATTAACTGCGGTTGGCGTTGGAGTAGTTGTTCCTACGATTTCACAACAGCTAATGGACTTAGTAAAAAATATGCCAGGCTACATAAAAGAGGGAAAAGTATACATACAAGAATTATCACATCATAGGTTGTTTGAATGGTTATCTACACAAAACTACGTTTCCATTGAAACAATTGAAAAAAATGCGATTGAATACTTAAAAGATATACCAAATACAATTACGTCGAGTGCAACGGCTTTATTTGGTATTATCACGAACGTTGCATTAGTTGTATTTACTGTACCGTTCATTTTATTTTACATGTTTAAAGATGGACATGCCTTTCCAGGAAAAGCGGTAAGTTTATTACCAGAGTCTTACCGTGAAGAGGGGCTTCGTATCATTAAGGAAACGAACGAAACATTATCTGCATATATTCAAGGGCAAGCGCTCGTTTGTATATTTGTAGGTGCGTTTACTTTTATCGGTTATTTAATTATCGATTTACCGTACGCTTTCGTTTTAGGGATTATCGCAGCATTTACAAACATCATTCCTAACTTAGGTCCATTTATCGGAGCAGCACCAGCTGTTATTGTAGGACTGTTCGTATCTCCGATGCAAGCCTTATACGTAATTATTATCGTAACAATTGTACAACAGTTTGAAAGTAATATTATTTCACCACGTATTATGAGCTCGAAATTAAACATCCACCCATTAACAATTATTATCCTAATTTTAGGGGTAGGTAACTTTGCTGGAATCATCGGAATGATTTTAGCAGTACCAGTTTATGCAGTAACAAAAACAGTTGTTTCGAACTTAGTGAGATTGTTTAAGACGAAGAGAAGTAATCGGAAATAGTAAAACCTGAGAAAGATACACCTCTTTTTAAGTGGTGTATCTTTTGTTTATAAAAAAATAATTAAAAGCGGGTTGATTTGATTTTATTATATATTTTTTATACATCAAATTCAGCGATGAACTTGTGTGATATAAGCTCTATAAAACTATGTGGAATCCCTCTGAACTATCCAAATCATTTCCTTACAGCGTGCTATCATCATCATAATCGACTCCTTTCAATTCTATATAGTTAAACGATTAAAGGTGAGTGTAGTACTTGCTTCTACGATCTCGAATTTCATCAATAACTTGTTTATATTGTCTTTCTTGTTTTAATTCATTTTGAGATATTGTTTCTTTTTGAATCGTAATCGTTAAAAAGAATAGGTGAAACTTCATATGTGAATTCCTCCTTTCGAATTGGAATTACAGATGACTACAGTAATGACTTTGTCTTTCTTTTACAGAATCCATAGCCTGATTAATTTGTCGTTCATGAAGCATTTCAGACTCAGAAAATTTATTTTTTTGAATGGTAATGGTTAAAAAGAATACTTTAAATTTCATAAAATAATTGCCCCTTTATAAGTGATTTAGAAAAAACGAGTGTAATAAGAAATTACAGGTGACTACAGTAATGACTTTGTCTTTCTTTTACAGAATCCATAGCCTGATTAATTTGTCGCTCATGAAGCATTTCAGACTCGGAAAATTTATTTTTTTGAATGGTAATGGTTAAAAAGAATACTTTAAATTTCATAAAATAATTGCCCCTTTATAAGTGTTTTAGAAAAGACGAGTGTAATAAGAAGATTGGCGTTCTTTTACTTCGTCCATAATATTTTGGATGTGTTGCTCACGTAAAATCTCTTTCTGTGAAAGTTTACGTTTTTGAATGGTGATTGTTAAAAAGAATGCTTTAAATTTCATGAATATATTACCCCTTTAAAATATATTTTTAATACATTTGAGTGTAGTATGAACTTTTAATGTCAGTTATTTTATCAGTCAGTTGTTTTAACTGTTGTTTACGATTGATTTCATTTTCAGATAAAGTATTTTTTTGAAGTACAGTCGTAAAAAAGAAAATATGAAAAGTCATAAATGAATTCCTCCTTTCGAAAAGGAATTACAGGTGATCACAGTAAAGTGCTTGGCGCTCCTTAATATCATTCATAGCTTTTTCAATTTGCTCATTATGAAGAATTTCATCTTTGGAAATTATATTTCTTTGAATCGTAATACTTAAAAACAATACGCTAATAGTCATTGAATGTTGCTCCTTTCTTAGAAAAATAATGTAAGAGACTAAAAAATCGCGCAAAAAAACCACAGGAAGATACAGTTCTCCTATGGCTGGGCGTGAAAAAGCCACAGGAAAGTATACGGCCTCCTGTGGCGAATTTATGAATTAAATGAAATAAAGTACGATTTTCAATTCTCCATTAGGGTGGTCGAATTCATATTTAATTGTCCAGAAAACACAGGTGCAGTTAACGCTAAAGTTAATGCATGTAATTGTAATTTCATCATTTCCTTCGACCTCCTTTTAGAATTTTTTTCTTACGTTAGTAAGTATATACAATTAATGGATAATTGTAAACATAAAAAATGAAAATTTTTAATTTTGATTAAAATGCGTATATTTAAAAGGGATTTGAAAGTAAATATTGTAATTAACGAAATATCGATAAAAATGGGGGATGCTAAATGAAATATATGCATCATAACATGATCGTTATGCTAACAATTTTTTTATTCATTGCGGCTTGTTCTAATGGAGAAAGAATAAAAGATATATATGATATTAGGTCAGATGATTTTAAGAAATATACTGGGACATACGTTGGTAATAATTCAGATGTGGTTGCAATTGTTAATCATTTACCCGGTGGTGGAACAGTTCAAAGTATAAGTTTAGAAAATGAAAATATAAAAGTGAACTATGGCGCAAAAGAAAGTGGGGCTCTTACAGAAGAAATGATTGAGACGTATTGGTTTGATGAGAAGGATACGATGAAGAAGAATTTTTTCTTTAATGCTATATATTTAGTGATTTTAGTGCCAAATGCAAAAAGTTATGAGTTTCAGGTAGAGAATAAAAACTTTAAGATAACGAGGGAAGAAATGTTATCAATTTTGCATAGAATATTCGATGATTTTCCAAAAGAAAAAGATATATGGGATAAAAATAAAGTTATAAAGTTCTTTAACGGCAATGAAGAAAAAATTAAAATGCTTGTGGAAGATAAAGATTTTCGGAAATCTTTATTTGCTAAATATCCAGTGAGCCAGTTGAAATAATGGAGGGGAGAAGATGGAGTTAGTATACAAAATTTCTTATCATAGAATACAGGACCTTTATTACAATTTTTGGAAGAAAACATTCCGTACATCCCGCATGTAACAGTCGGAAGAAAAGAAAGTGCCAAATTAGCTGCTGAAGTAGTGAAGGAGATTCCTAGTTTTCATGGGAAGTTAAATTGTGTGATTGATAGAATAAGCGTGGAGCGAATTGGAGAGAACGGGGAATCAATTATTGAATTTGAAGTGCCATTTTTAAAAAGCTGACAAAAATCAGCTTTTTATTTCGTAGCATGAAGTAATGCACCAATTGCACCGCTATTACCACCATCTTGTAAAAAGATTGGTGTTTTATTTTGATATTCGGTGTAGCTACTTATAATATGTTGAAGTTGTACGTTATTACATAAAGTCGAACCAATATAAATAATATGTTTAATGTTTTTTGTTTCAGCGAATTGAAGGCTTAATGCAGTAACGACTTCACCGACAAGTCCTTGTATAGTAGCAAGTATGTCTGAGCTATTATATTTCGATTCTGAAATAGCGGCTTTACCAAAATTGCTAGCAGTTAAGCTATTATCAATAGGTGAGAGAATACCACCATAAATATCTCCAACCGTAATATCTAGTTCTTTTCTGGATCCTACTTTTGTTAGAGGAATTACATCTTCAAAATGATCTATATTTGTTAACAATTTTGAAAGTCCCATAATAGTTCCACCGCCAACTCCGGTTCCACCAGCGCGAATATATTGTTCATTATAAACATAATGGATAGAAGTACCTGTACCGATATTGGTTAAAATAAAATTGTTTATAGTGTGTTTTTCTTCTTTTAATATGTATTGGACACCTGCAAGAGTAGATTCAAATTCGTTTAGCTCTATTATTTTATATGAACCTGTAAGCAGATGCTGTAATAGTTTCGATTTACCACCCGTAATACATATTTGTTTTATGCCATTGTTGTTTTTAATCCAATCTATTATTTTATGTTGTTCATGTGAATAAAATTTTTCAAAAGTTAATAGCTTTTTTTCGTTAAAATAAGCTATTTTCGTTAATGTGCCTCCAGCATCGATACCGATAGTACGTTCCATTTTCCTGCTCCTAACTACGTAATATGTTTTCCTATTTACTTAATTGGTTGAGAATAGATATTTCCAACTGATATAAGGAACACTTTAATCTGCTTGATATATTAATAGTTTTTCTATAGTTACAATAGGCTGGTCGTTTACAGTTGCAATACCTTTACTAAGAATAAAACCTCGGCGATTGCGCGTTAGCTCATAATGTAAATCAAGTTTATCACCGGGATATGCTTTTCCGTGGAATTCAACTCCATCTAAAGAGGAGAGAAATCCTAGTCCTTCAGAATCACTTGTATGTACAAATGCACTAAGCTGGGCAAGTGATTCTACAATTAACATATGAGGCATATGTTTTTGACTATCATTTATAAACCATTCGTTATTTGTAATGAGTTTATATCCTGTAACGGATTCACCTTGTTTTACATTTGTTACTTTATCAATCATTAAAAATGGATAACGATGGGGAAGCGTGTCTTTAATATGCATATGAAAGTACCTCCAATTAATAATACCCCTGCTAAAGTTAAGCAGGGGAGTGGGAACTAATTTTTAACTAATTCATCTACTTTTTCAAGGACGAAAATGCCGCTATTTCTAATATTTTCAACAACTTGTTGCAATACTTCTTTATCTTGAACGAGTGCAATACGTACGAAGCCTTCTCCATGAGGTCCAAATGCATGACCAGGTGTAACAACGACATTCGCACGATCCATTAATGCATAAGCGAAGTCTAGAGAAGTCCATCCTTGTGGAATTTCAGCCCAGACAAACATACTACCAGCTGGCTTATCGACATTCCATCCAAATGTTCGGAATCCATCGACTAAAGTATCTCTCCGTTCTTGATAAATATCGCGGTTTTTCTCACAAAATGCAGCGCCATTTCTTAGTACTACAGATGCCGCTTTTTGAATTGGTAAAAATACACCGTAATCGGTATTAGATTTAAATTGAGTAAGTGCACGAACAATTTCTTCGTTTCCAATCATATATCCAATACGGCTACCTGCTAAACTATAACTTTTTGACAAAGAATTGATTTCTACACCAACTTCTTTAGCACCAGGTACAGAGAGAAAGCTAATTGGCTTATTACCATCGAAATAAAATTCAGCATAAGCAAAATCATGGACAACGATAATATTATGCTTTTTCGCGAATGCGATTACTTCTTTAAAGAAATCTTCATGAGCCATTGCTGGAACGGGATTCCCTGGGAAGTTTAAAATCATCATCTTTGCTTGATCGGCAATTTCTTCAGGGATGACTTCTAAGTCTGGTAAGAAATCATTCTCTTTCTTTAAAGGCATGTAGTAAGATGTTGCACCAGCCATTTGAATACCTGTTTCATAAGCTGTATATCCTGGATCAGGAACTAATATAATATCACCTGGATTTGCATAAACCATAGGTAAATGAACGAGCCCGTCTTGTGAACCCATTAACAATAAAACTTCTTTATCCGCATTTAATAAAACGTTATGAGTGTTGTTGTAATATTCAGTTACAGCTTCGTGAAATTCTTGAATACCTGATAATGTATACCCGTAGCTCTCTTTCTCACTCGCTGTATGTACCATTGTTTCTCTTACAAAATCAGCGGGCGGCATATCAGGATTTCCGATGCTCAAATCAATCATGTTATGACCTGCTGCAATTTTTTCTTTTTTATAGGCTCCTAATTCACTAAATATAGAAGATTGGAATGCTTTCATTCTAGTTGCTAACGTGTAAGTCATCAAAACCCCTCCTAAAACAGTGCTTTCATTCTTCGTTTTTAATTATTCTGAAAACACATGTTTATATTTTATCATTTTTTTATGAAAATTAAAACGATTGACAAATTTAGAGGAAGGATTAGCCTATTTTGAAAAGTAACGATGTAAATAGCGTAGATGTGTTAATTGAAATGTCTATTATAGGATTCATTTTATATAACTTAAGATATTTTCTAGTTTTTATTAAGTATATTTCTCATGTTTTGAATGAAAAAGAATACGAAAACAAGGGCTATTTTTGTGGACGATTTCTAAAGTGAAATAACGCAGAAAATATTTTCTGCGTCTCCTCTGAAATGTAATCATTTCTTTTTATATGTGCATAATTTTTCGGCTGTCAAAAAGTATACATTTAATGTACCGTCGGCAACTTTTAAAGTTTGGTCCGATGTAAATGAATTACCATAATCAATGTGATATATATTAGAATTTTTGACAAATGAGCCTTTATATAAATCGTCTTTATTCTTTGTTGTTTGCATTTCTACTAAATTTTGCACAATTTCCTCTTTATTTTCTTTTTTGATAACTGTTTCAAATTTATAATATACAGGGCATTCCCCTTTTTTATTGTCAACGACTTCCCAAGAACCGTATATATCGTTATTGCTGCATCCACTAAGTAGGATGATTAGTATAGGAATTGTAAGTAGAACCTTTTTCATTTTGTGCTCCTTTCTTTTAAATTTTAATAAACGTGCGAATACGATAGGGATATTATAATAAATAAAGTTTAAATTTTTTTAAAGAATTATTTAATTTCATATAAAAATTTAGGAGAAATTAAATAAGCATGAATCTAGTGTAAAGTCAGATTCATGCTAGTACTATAGCCTATGTTATGTCTTTTTTGAGGATAAATAAAGAGGAAAGCAGAATCACTATTCCATTTAATATATATACGCTTGCGGTTATAAAGGCTAACGTACCTGCGCCAAATCCTGCTTTATCGAATATAGAAGCAAATGTTGCGATAGTCAAAAAGATAATGGGAGTCAGTAGTAAAAATATGAAACCTGCCACGATTCTTTTTTTAAAACTATGTCCAGATAAGGAAATGGCTAAAAAGTTTAGGATGCTAAACAGAGCAATTGCAAAGAGCAGGACAATAAATACTTCGATGCCATCAGACATTTTACCACTCCTTTTATAAAGAGTACTTTTTATAATCTATTCGAAATAAAAGGGGGATACTCCTTTAGGTAATTTCAATAAACGTAATAAATAGGCGTATTATAAAACAAAGAAGTATGGATTCAATATTAGACCCATACTTCTTTGTTTATTTTATAAATTTGCAGATTGCGAATGCTGTTTTTCATAATGTTTCTGCTTAGAAAGGGAAATAGAAATAATCAATAATGAAACGACTCCAAAGATGAGAACCATATATTGTAACCCAATTGTATCTAAGAAGAAACCTGTGCCAAGTAAGACGATTTGGAACATAACCCTCTCAAACATATTACGGAATGAGAAGAGGCGACCGTGATAACTTTTTTCCACTTTCGTTTGGAAAATCGTCGACATAATAGGGAAGAAGCAGCCAACACTAAACCCAAACAAACCAAATGATGTAAGAGCCATCCATTTTATATCGCTAAAGAACAATGACAGATGTGCAAAAGCAGTACAAACTGCGAAGAAATATAGTAATTTTTCAGGTTTGAAATGATCAGATAGACGTTTAATTACGAAGGCACCTAACATAAATGCGACACCTTCAATTGTATATATGAACCCTTTAATCGTAGGATCATGTTGCATTTCGCTAATGTTAATAACCATTAAATTAAACCCAGCTATAAATAATAGAGGGATGATACTTAATATAAGTGCTGTAAAAGCAATAGGAATTCCTTTTAAAATACGAAATACTTCCATAAAGCTATTATCTTTTGCAGCTTGTTTACTTGGTGTTGTTGATTTTTTGTCTTCGAATTGTAGGAAGAAAGTCGAGAGGAATAATAAGGCGTATGCTGCCATTGAGAAGGCATACATGTACTGTAAACTCATCACAACTAAAAGAATTCCACCTAGTGAAGTGCCTGCAATACGAGCAATTGTACCAACATTCATATGTACACCGTTCATTTGTAATAACTCATGCTCACGTACGATGAGTGGAATTACAGATTGTAATGCAGGGAAATAAAATGCTGCTGAAATTTGAAGAGCAACCATAAATGCGATCATAAATGCGATACTTTCAAATTGAATAGCAAAAAACATGAAAATAACACTTAAAACTCGACCAAACCCAGCGTAAAGAAGAACTTTTTTCTTTTCATACTGATCGATGACACGGCCAGCCATAGGTCCAACTAGAACACCGGCTAATAGTCCGATAAATAATATAACTGATTTCATGAAATCAGAAGGGACATATTTTTGCATAAATTCAAGGTTGCCAAGAATACCAAGCCATAATCCTAGACCTGCAATAAACTCCCCAATTAGAACAATCCAAACGTTTTTATTACGCCACATAACATAAAACCTCTCCGTCTTTTAAAATGAAAAACTCGTATATAAAACCTCCTTATTTATGCATTATTTTCATACGAACTTTTTTAGAGTCAGAGTCTATATTACGTGTTTCATAATTGGATTTCAATCTTTTTGATTTGTCAAAAATTTGATGTGTTAATTGATGTAATAAGTGAATCAAAACGTAAAAAATTTATGATTAAAGCTAATAGAAAGTAAGGATACATATAAAAAAGCAAGAACGTATAACTACGCCTCGCTTTTCTCAAGTACAAAATTAAATATTAGATTCACTTAGCAACATTTACGCTCTTGTCCAATAGCTAAAGCGCTAAAAGATAGTGGGCCAACAACTTCTGCACTTGCACCACTAGTAAGGTTTTCTACAGTTAATGAATATTCGTGTGTTCCACTGCTAACGTTTTGATCTATAGCTTGAAATGTTTGTACGTAGAATTGTTCAGAACCTGTTGATTCAATACCTACTTGTGTATTGAAAAGTTCAATATTATCACGAAAAATTCGAAATAAAACTTGGGAAATCTCAGTTATACCTTCTACACCAACTGTAGCGATTAATTCTACTCGATTATTTCGTGAATCTCTACTTGAAATTCTCAATTTTAAATTTGCTAAAATTGCTTTATTTGGAGAAGCTGGGATTGCAAAAGTTGTTTCACCAGTTTTACTTATAGGCTGAGTAGCTTGGTAATCAATGATATGAGTCATATTCTTCACCTCCTCATATACTAGAATATGAAAATAGTGAAGAATTAGCTTGGACAAATACTGGATTATTTAATAGAGTCAACAATAATTATTGAAAAGAAGAAATTCACATAAAAGCATTAAGAATATATCACAATAAGATGATATTTTTCTTAATGCTTTTTGTAATTAAGCAGAATATTCTTCTTTACGTACTTCAAAAAATTCATTACGTCGTAAGTAATTATAAATTTTCTCTGAAACCTCTTCTTCTTCAGACACTAAGAAACGATGATCAAAAGCGTAGAAAGATTGACCTTTAATTAATTTTACGTAATACATATTAAATGCCTCCTGACACTAAATTATTACTTGCTTCATATTATGATGGCCTATATGTCTGCTAAAAATACTTGGAGTTTCAAAGGGGATAAGTAAAGGGATAAAAGAGCTTACAATTCTGTAAGGTTTATGTCACCTTTTTCGATAGTTTGTATTTACCAATTTCTTCTATAATGCAAATAGGTTACATAAAATAAGGGGGTAAAAAGATGGATGAAATAATTGGAGAAGTTGTAGCTGGTATTTGTGAATTTGTAGTGGAAGTAACAGCGGATGCTATAGGAAATTTAGTTTCTGGAAATGATGAGGAAAAAGAAACATTATAATAATTTGTAAAAGAATAAAGTTGATCAAATTATAAAGGCTGATTTCTAAAGGGAAATCAGCTTTTTTATTTTTTACATTATATTAACTTAATTTGAATATTCATCTGTTATCATATTTAAGAAGCCTATATAAGGAGGTGAATAAACAAATATGTCGAATTCAGGGCCTGATTTATCTGTTTCTCGTTTGATTGTGGTAAATATAGAAGAAAAAGAATATCATTTTATTGTTCGTGAACATCCGATTGTAGGGAAATTTATATCGCTATTTGAAAATGGGAAAGAATACGGTTTAATAGATAAACAAATCGCTAATAAAGATAAATTTATTACATCGGAGCTTACTAAGTTAGATTATTTTAATATAGATGTTTTATATCTTACACCTGGGTGGATATGGATTGGTATGGATCAATTTGGTTTACATGCTCGTGAGGCTACTTATAACGAAGTAGATGTTATTATGAAGTTGAAAGAGGATTTATATTATATAGATATATACGAAGAAATAAAAATGTAGTAAATATTTATTCAGGTTAGGGGGGAAGTTCCCATAGCCTTTTTTTGTTTAATAATAAAATGCAAAATTATATTATTTTAATGAAAGGTAAATATGATAAGAAGTGAGATGAAAAGAGGATTTGAAAATACATTAAGAGAATTGTAATAATTATATGAGTCGTATATGTAAATAACAATAGAAAGAAGATGATAATATGAGTAAAGAAGAGCTTGTGAAAAAACAGTTTGGCAGCAATGCAGATAAATATATAAATAGTAAAATACATGCTAAAGGACTGGATTTACAATATGTAGTTCAACAAGTTGAGTCTCGTCATAATAATCGTCTTCTTGATGTTGCTACTGGTGGCGGGCATGTGGCAAATATGTTAGCACCTATGTTTGAAGAAGTAGTTGCACTTGATTTAACAGAACAGATGTTAGAAAAAGCAAAAGTTTTTATAAAGCAGAATGGTCATGAAAATGTATCTTTTGTAGCAGGAAATGCAGAGAATTTACCATTTGCAGACCATTTTTTTGATACAATTACATGCCGGATTGCAGCCCATCATTTTACGAGTCCGGCTCAATTTATTTATGAAGTAAATCGTACGTTGGAGAATAATGGATTATTCATCTTAACAGATAATGTTTCGCCAGAAAATAATGAATATGATACATTTTATAATTTTATAGAAAAAAAGCGTGACCCAAGTCATGAACGAGCTCTAAAAAAGACAGAATGGCTTACTTTATTAGAAAAAAACGGTTTGCAAATGCAGTCATGTCTTACTTTTGATAAGAAGTTTGATTTTGACTGGTGGTGTAATATGATGGATGTCCCTTTACAAAAGCGTGAAAAATTAACAGAATGTATGATGAAAGCACCAAACGAAATGAAGGAATATTTTAATATTCAATTTAAAGATAATAAAGTAGAATCGTTCTATACTGAAATGGCTATGTTTATATGTAAAAAAAGTACAACGTTAAAAAGATAAATGTGTTGCAGTCTTTCTGAAGTACGATATACTTAGTACAGAGAAACTGAGAATTGAGGAATAGTTATAATGATTCGTGTACGCATTGAAGGTACTGAGGAAGAAATGCTTGAATTTATGGGGAAAATGCCAGACATTCCTGGATTTGAAAAGACACATATGAGAGAGCCGAGAAAAGGAAATAACCCGAAATACGATTCAAGTAAAAATGTACTTGCATATTTGTCTTATAAAAAGATTGAAGTCGCCAATAAATAGGCGGCTTTTTTAGTTTGCGCTGTTTCACCGCCTTGTCTTTTTCACATAATAATAATAGTAGATTATGCTCAAGAGGGGTGAGAATAGTTAATAAGAAAATTATCTTTTTTGGAGACTTTGGTATTGATGACGCCGTAGCGTTAATTTATGCAAATAAAACATGTAAATTAGATATTCTAGGTATTGTTGCTGAGTATGGGAATGTATCACGAGATATCGTTACGGAAAATGTTTATTTTTTAGAAAGGTATTATGCTACACAAGTAAAAATTATTGAAGGTGCGAGTAGACCGATGACAGCTGAAGAGCCTTTGTTTTTCCCTGAAATCCACGGGGATCACGGTTTAGGTCCTATTATTCCACCTGAGATGAGAATTTGTAAACGAGAAAATTTTTGTGAATTAATCAAATTAATCGAACCTTGTCCAGAAGATATTATAATTGTGGCGACAGGGAGACTAACGACGCTTGCTACGTTATTTTTATTGTATCCAAATATAATGGATCGTATTTGTTCGTATTATATAATGGGCGGCGCTTTCCTATTTCCAGGTAATGTTACGCCAGTATCTGAAGCGAATTTTTATGGCGATCCAATTGCAGCAAATATTGTTATGAAATATGCGAAAAACGCTAGCATATACCCGTTAAATGTAACACAGGGCGCGCTTATAACACCTGAAATGGCCAATATAATAGATAAACAAGGAACTGGACAGGCGAAACTCATTAAACCAATGATTGATTTTTATTATGAGAACTTTTATAAAAAAGAATATCCGGGTATTGGTGGGAGTCCTATACACGATTTATTACCGTTTATCTCGTTTATAAATGACAGTATTTTCGAATATAAAAAATCGGCAGTGTGGATTAGTACGACAAATGATGTGACTAGGGGCCAAAGTGTAGCAGACTTTAGAAAAATAGCTGAGCCAACAAGGTTTGATAATCGGCCGATTCAAAGAATTGCTGTTGGTTTTAACTATGCAGCTTTTAAAGAAGAGTTTATGCGAACAATATTGAAGCCAGATTTTCCTTAATGTGTGTAATAACAAGTCGGATAAATCGTTAGTTCAAAAAAAGGTTTAATCTGTGTGTATTATTCTCAAAAATCTTAAAGTTGAACAACATGAATAACTTATGAAAAATGTCACATAACTAATGGTAAGCAATTGTTTCTAATTATATTTTGATTGGTGAAATGCAAAGGAGGTTATTATATGATTTGGTCTTTAATCGTCGGTGGTATATTAGGATGGCTTGCGAGCTTAATTACTGGAAAGGACGTACCTGGTGGTGTAATTGGTAATATTATTGCTGGTATTATCGGTTCTTGGGTTGGTTCGAAATTACTTGGTAGTTTTGGTCCAGTCATTGGCGGATATGCAATTATTCCAGCTTTAATCGGTGCGATCATTTTAATTTTCATCGTAAGCTTCTTATTACGAGCAATGCGAAAATGAATGTAAGGACTGTTTACATTTGTAAGCAGTCCTTTTTATATGTTATGCTAGTATTATACAATCAGGAGGTGTCAGCATTGAAAACATTCACAGTAAATTTCCATCAAGAAGATAATGCTAAAGCGACAACAGTACATAAATTAAGTGAAGAGGACTTTAACAAAGCAACAGAAAAAGGCACTCGTCATCTATTTGATTTAGATACAAACGTTGGATTCTTCGTATTCTTTGACGCAGAAGATGCAGAAGGAAACGATCAATACTTAATGTTACAATACGAAGGTGATCATGAAGAGCCAACTGCGTGCTACGGATTTGATTTAAAACTATACTATCAATTTTTAGCACTGTACTTAAACGATCTTGAGTTCCAAGGTGAAACAGATGAGGAAGAGGAAGAATACGGTCCAATTCATCATTTAGCGCATTTACTTTATCATATTGTTGAAGATGGTAAATCAATCGAAGTGTAATATACATATTTGAAGCTGCCCTTTTTGGGCAGCTTTTTTATATGACATTGGAATGGTGTACTGTGAGCTAAATAAAGTGAAACTTTAATCAGTGGGGGGTGTTCATCCCCACTGATTATCAGCCCTCACCAATCGAGCTTTTACGGACAGCAGGGCCCCCACCTAACTTCTTTGTTTCCGCTGAATTTTGAGGTGGGGATCTTACTGCCCGGCAAATAGCGGGATAAATTAATAATAGAAATTTATTTATTACTTTCATGTTAGCATCGTAAAACACCTGTTATAATGATTGTAATTAAATTCATGGAGGCTAATTCTATGCTTGTAGATGTAAAAGCTTTTATTAAAGCTGCAGGTTTAACATGTATTTCATCATTAAGTGGAGATAACACGTTTGCTTATAATTTTGAAACTGTAAAAAATACTATCGCTACATTTTTTAAGAAGCTAAGATTTACCGTATAATTTTATTTCAATCAGTAGGAAAAGAGTAATCACTTCCTACTGTTTTTTTTCTGTTTCAAGGAGCTGTTGTGAGAGCATGTTTTAAGTTATAGATAGAGGATATTATCATTGAGAAGAGAAGGTTTAAATAAGGAGATGAAAATGGTTTCGTTTATCAAGAGGTAGTTACTTCGGATATAACAGACTTGGTTACTTTTTAGAAACAGCTTTTGTAATATATTTTGTACAAGCTTTTGGAGAGAGTGAAGCACTGACTTTTTGGAACAAACATAATTTGAAAAGTAATGTAATGGGTTGGTTAACGAAATGAATAAGATGCAATAGGGGGTAAAAATGATGAAAATATATTTAAAAATAGTTATGTTATTTTTGGTGTTTACATGTATGTTTGCGCTAGTCGCATGTAAAGGGACAGACGAAAAAAAGGAAACAAATCCAACCTCGGAAAATAATAAAAATGAACAAAGTAATTTTTCAGAAGAACAGAAAAATCCTGAAGCAAAACCAAGCAATGAAAAAACAACAAAACCATCGCCTGACCCAGATTCGAAAAATAGAACACTTAATCAAAAATCAATTAACCACGTTAAAGATTTGTTTGAACTCGCAAAAGAAGGAAAAGTACCTAATGTACCATTTGGAGCCCATACAGGGGATATTGAAGAAATTGAAAAAGCGTGGGGGAAAGCAAATAAAACCGAATATGCAGGGAACGGAATGTACGCAACTTTTACAAATAAAAATATTGTTTTCGGATTTAATAAAGGGTCACAAGTTTTTGATGTACGCTCATATCATGCAGAACTAAAATTGATTACATTACAAGAAATTGAAAAAGCATTAGGAAAACCATCTTCAGTTAAAGAGAATGGTGAAGATAAAATATATGTATACAAAGTAAATAACCAGTATGAGCTGAAATTTGTCATTCCAAAATCGACTGGTAAGGTAGATCATATTTCTGTATTTTCACCAGAGGATAGTATTAATAAAATGGCAGGATAAGAAATTAAGTGATTTCAAAAACACCTCACTTTCCTTAAGTGAGGTGTTTTTAGTTGTAAATAAGGAACGTCTCCTGCCATATAAAACATACTTTCATACGCGAAATACTTCACTTTTGTTTTTTAATATTCATCCAATAAGAAATATTGATCTACTGAAAAAGTAGTAACCTATAAATTATGTGTAGGCTGGTTCATGATTTTTTTACGTTCTAAATTTTGAACAAACAGTGCTTGAACAATACCTCCAATTAATAAGAAACTAGCACAAATATAAAACAGCATACTTCCATTTAACTTACTTAATAAAACTGCACCCATAACTGGTCCGCACGTTCGAGATATATCCCAGTGTATACCGTAAATTGAAAAATATAAACCACGTTTATTGTGAGGTGCAATTTCTGAAACGAATCGTAATAAGTGGTTTAGAGCAATACTTTCTCCAATGACTAAAAAGAGTAAGGTGAAGAATAACGACAATATCGTCGTTGAATAACTAAAGCCAACTGCAGCTATTGTATAGCAGGCGTAAGAAATAAGGATGATTTTCGCCATAGAAAATCGTTCAGACCATTTTACGAGGAAGATTTGTAGTATGATTTCCAAAATGGCTTTGCATGTTGAAATAAATGCGAGTATGAATACGAGATTAGGAAATACATGTTCTGCAAAAATACGATAATTCGTCTCAGTTTGTGCATAAAAAAAGCTAATAGGAAGTGTAGAAACCATAAGACCGAATATGGCATAATGTTTAAAAATAAATTGCTTTGGTGAACTTGCCTCAACTGTTTGTTTCGACTTACTCATAGGTGGAACGGTTTCTGGGAGCTGGGTCCAAACAACAACGGCATATATCGTAAGGGTTACACTTTGCACGATAAATAAATATTCTGGGTGAGTATTATAAAAACATGCACCGATTAAAGGGCCGACTACGGATCCAATTGCTCCCATCGTTTGTAGGAGAGCAAAAATTTCTGCTTGCTGCTCTTGTTTTGTTAAATCAGCAATTTGTGCACGCTGAGCTGGAATGTATAAGGAACGGCCAATACCATTAATGACATATAACAGTGCAAATATAAAAACAGATTGAGCGAAAACGAAACTGCCGATTGCAACACCTTGTAGTAATAATCCGAGTAACATAATCTTTTTTCGGCCATATTTATCAGTAATTCCTCCAGCAATAAGTGTAAATAAAATGTCTGAAAGTGGCTGTAATCCGAAAATTAGCATAGTTATTATTACATTGCCGTTTAACATTTTATTGACGTAAATAATCATAATGAGAGCTAACATAGATTCAGTCGTTCGGGTTAATAATTCACCACACAATCTAATAAAAATAGGTTTATTGTAACGAAGTAAGAGATAATTCAATATTAATTCCTCCTTTCTATATTGAAATGATAAGATGAAAGGAGAGTTGGAAAAAGGGTAGAGACTATAGGGAGGATTTTTCACCTTTTAGGGGGAGTATGATGTTTATTTTAGATCAATACATTGAACTATGGATTGCTTATGGAAAAGGAAAAAAAGAGGGAGAACGATTGGAAGTAACAGTGCAAAATATATCTGGTACATTATTTTGTACAGAGCGCAATAGTAAATTAATTATAAAAAAATTAGATGAGTTAAATTGGATCAAGTGGTTTCCAGGTCGCGGCAGAGGAAATCGGTCTAAGTTAATATTTCAAAAGCACCCGATATCTTTAATTTTAGATAGAGGAAAAGAAATAACGAAAAAAGGGGATGTGAAAAGCGGAAGTATATTTGTGGAACGCTATAGCTCACATTTTCCATCAGTAAAGGGAGAATATCATTCCTGGGTGGATTCAATATTTGGTCATAAGGTTGAAATGACATCTGAAGGGAGAAGAGATGTACTCCGGTTGCAAGTACAAATGAATTTAGATATCACATTAGATCCTGTATACGCTACAATGCGCTCAGAATGCCATATGGTAAAACATATATTCGACACACTCGTGTATGTAGACGGTAATACAAACATTATAGAGCCAAGACTTGCATTTCACTGGGAATATAATGACGCTGAAAAAATATGGACGTTTTACTTACGAAAAGGAGTTCACTTTCATAATGGAAAACAACTTACTGCACATGATGTTATATACTCGTTGAATCGATTTATAAAGCTGGAAAATAATGCACACGCATGGATGTTACAACACGTTGAAAGTATCCGTTCAGTGGATGACTACGTTTTCGAAATTCAATTACATACAGAAAATCGAATGTTTTTACATATGCTAAGTGCAGAACAGTGTTCTATCGTGAATGAAGATGAAGCAGGAGGGCTAATTGGAACCGGGCCTTTTCAATTATATAAAAGTAATGAAAATCTGTTCATTTTAGAAGGACATCCTTTATATTTTCGTGAAAGACCTTTTTTAGATCGTGTTGAGTTGTGGAATGTAGAACAAGGTGTAGGTACATACGATGTTTTAGTAAAGGCGCAGTATAAAGATAAAGAAAAACATAATAAAGAATTGTCTCGGCTTGAGTCGAACGTGACATATATAACATGTAATCTTACGAAAGAAGGACCAATGCAAGATGAGTTATTTCGGAAAGCGTTATATAACATCATTCATGGTTATACAATCGTTCAAGAACTCGGCGGAGAACGTGGAGAAGTGGCAAAAAAACTAATATTAGCAGGTGAAAGCATTGTAGAGATTGAGGAAGATGTAGAAAGTTTAATTAAAAGGAGTACTTATCATAATGAAGTGCTACAACTCTACACATTTACAGGACGAGATCATGTTGAAGATGCACAGTGGATACAAAAAGAGTGTGCGAAATATGGGATTCGTGTAGAAAATAATTTTCTTGATATAGAAGAGCTATTGGAAGTAAGTACGATACAAAAGGCCGATATGATGCATGATAGTGCCACAATCAGTGAACGAATAGAAGATAGTCTATTATATATGTTTCTTACAAAAAATAGTTTTATTCATGGACAAAGCAGCATGGACTTTCATGAAAAGTTGTCTCCTTATTTTAGACAAGAAGAATTAGAGAAAAGAGTTACACTGTTACGCGATATCGAGGATACTTTGTTACGTCAAATTCATATTATTCCTTTATATCGTAATAAACAAGAGGTAAGTACACATGAAAAAGTTCAAAATATAATGATTAATTCACAAGGTTGGATTGATTTTTATAATATTTGGTTTAAGTCTTGATATATAAGGGCTTTTGCACATTTTCATAAGGTGTGTAAGAGCCTTTTTTGTATGTAGGAATAGGTTTGTTTTACACATTGTTACGCTACTTGTGATAAAAGTCTATTTACAGCGTAACAGTGTTATGTTACATTGTTATCAGGAAGGAGTGTTATACAGTTGAGTACAGATTTAATTTCAAAAAAAGATTTATTAGAACTAACTGGTATTTCATACGGACAGTTATATAGGTGGAAAAGAAAAAATTTAATTCCGGAAGATTGGTTTGTACGAAAATCAACGTTTACAGGTCAAGAGACATTTTTTCCGAAAGAAAAGATATTAGAGCGTATCGATAAAATCCAAACGATGAAAGAGGATTTATCACTTGATGAACTAGCAAACATGTTTTCGCCGAGTGTGAGAGAAATTCTTTTAACAAAGGAAGACATTTTATGCAAGGGGATTGCATCAGAACCAGTTTTACAATTTTTCATAGAACAAACGAATAAAAGAGCAGAGTTTCAATTTGTAGATATTCTTTATGTGTACATGTTAGAAGAATTACTGCAATCAGGAGAGATTAGTTTAGAAGAAGGAAAAATGGTCTTGCAAGTTTTACGTGAAAATTATGAAGCAATTAAACATAAAACTTGTGACTTAATTATTGTCCGAAAGTTAGGGATTTCTACATGTTTATTAGTTTCAAACGTGGACGATTTAATTTTTGAAAAAGGCACCAAAATCGTTTTACGCGAAGCGATTATGAAATATACCGAAGCATTAAAAACTAAATTGTTGTAGTGGAGGAGAAAGTATGCGTACAGATAATTTGATTATAAATGGTTACGGTTCATCGAATGGTGGCGAGTTTCATAAAGTGCAATTAAACGGAAAAGGAACTGTGAATGGAAATGTTGAATGTGAGCAATTTGAATGTAACGGTTACGGTGCAGTTACTGGCGATTTGAAAAGTAGCAGTGCACGAATTAGCGGATCTGGTAAAGTTGATGGCACAGTTCAAGCTGAAACGATGCGAATTGATGGAAAAGCAACAATTACGCAAAATGTAAAAGCAAACAGTTTGAAAATTGCAGGAAAAGGTACGATAGGTGGAAATGTCACTGGTGAAGAATTTAAAGTCAATGGTCAAGCTACAATTGACGGTAATTGTGAAGTGGATACTTTTTCTTCAGAAGGACAATTTACAATCGGTGGTTTATTAAGCGCAGATGAAATTAATATAAATATTCACGGTACATGTCGAGCGAAAGAAATTGGTGGTCAAACGATTAAAGTAAGACATAGATCAGGTACATTCAGTAGACTATTTAAAACAGTGTTTGGCTTGCAGTTAGAAGCTGAACTATTAGAAGGTGACAATATCGATATTGATTATGCTCACATAAGAACGGTAAGAGGAAACAATGTTACAGTAGGAGCAAACTGTGAGATTGAACTGATTGAATATACCGGTGTTCTTACTGTTGATAAAAATGCAAATGTAAAAGAAATTAAGCAGGTTTAACGGAAGGGAGAAATCAGTATGGAACATCCACATAGTCTCACAGTAAATGGTTCTGGTAATTCAGCAGGCGGAGATTATAATAAAGTGAAGATTCGCGGTGAAGGAACAATTACGAATGATATGAGTTGCAATGAGTTTAAAACGTACGGAACGAGTGATGTACGCGGTAATGTGAAAGTGAAAAACTATGTCGTGTATGGAGATAACGAAGTACAAGGAAATGTAGATGCGGAATATGTAAAAGTATATGGTAATACACAAATTCATGGTGATGCTCATATTGAAAAAACAAAAGTTAGAGGTATGATAGATATTGAAGGAAAGTTTTCAGGTGATTTCGTAGATGTAAAAGGTGCTTTAAATGTAAAGGGAGATATTGAAGTAGAAGATTTATCATTAACTGGTGGTCTTGAAAGTGATGGATTACTTAATGCTGAAAATATTCAAATCTCACTTCGTTATGAAGGCAGTAAGGTAAGAGAAATTGGTGGTAAAAAAATTACCGTTCGTAAAAAAGCGAGATTTATTCCTTTTACTAGTCATGCTGGAAACCTCCAAACTTCAATTGTTGAAGGAGATGATATCTATTTAGAACATACGATTGCTGAAGTTGTAAGAGGCAACAACGTCACAATTGGTCCTGGATGTGAAATTAGTGTTGTAGAATATCATACTAGTTTTAATCAAAAAGGTAATGCAGTCGTAAAAGAACATAAACAAATATAAGTAGTATGAGGGAGAGCAAGAGATATGGTTGAGAAGAATAATAAGCTCGGCTTTGTTGTGGCGGGCTTATTGCTAGGTATTTTAATGGCATCGATGGATAATACCATTGTCGTAACGGCGATGGGAACAATCGTTGGTGACTTAGGAGGCCTCGAAAACTTTGTATGGGTCGTTTCTGCCTATATGGTCGCAGAAATGGCAGGCATGCCTATTTTCGGTAAGCTATCAGATATGTATGGTAGAAAGAGATTCTTTATTTTCGGTTTAATTGTCTTTATGATTGGTTCGGCACTTTGTGGTACTGCTGAAAATATTACACAGTTAGGTATTTATCGTGCCATTCAAGGTATTGGCGGCGGGGCATTAGTGCCGATCGCGTTTACTATCGTTTTTGATATTTTTCCACCTGAAAAACGCGGGAAAATGGGTGGTTTATTCGGAGCTGTATTTGGATTATCTAGTATTTTCGGGCCATTACTTGGCGCATATATTACCGATTACATTAGCTGGCACTGGGTATTTTACATTAACTTACCACTTGGCATTTTAGCACTTATTTTTATTACATTCTTTTATAAAGAATCACGCGTTCATAGAAAGCAAAAGATTGATTGGTTTGGCGCAATTACTTTAGTTGGTGCAGTAGTTTCTTTAATGTTTGCGCTTGAACTAGGCGGACAAAAATATGATTGGGATTCTAGCTTTATTTTAAGTCTATTTGGTGGATTCGCTATTTTAATCATCGCATTCATTTTTATTGAACGAAAAGTAGAAGAACCAATTATTTCATTTGAGATGTTTAAGCAGCGCTTATTCGGAATGAGTACAATTATTGCATTATGTTACGGTGCTGCATTTATGTCAGCAACTGTTTACATTCCGTTATTCATTCAAGGTGTATACGGCGGGACTGCAACAAACTCAGGATTATTACTTTTACCTATGATGCTAGGATCAGTCGTAACAGCGCAGTTAGGTGGATTTTTAACGACTAAGCTGAGCTACCGAAACATTATGATTATTTCTGCTGTTATTATGTTAATCGGATTATTCTTATTAAGTACATTAACGCCAGAAACAAGTCGTGCATTATTAACGGTTTATATGATTATTATCGGATTTGGAGTAGGTTTCTCATTCTCTGTACTAAGTATGGCTTCAATTCATAACTTCGGTATGGAACAGCGTGGATCTGCAACTTCAACGAGTAACTTCATTCGTTCATTAGGAATGACACTAGGTATTACAATCTTCGGAATGATCCAAAGAACAGGTTTCCAAGATCAATTAGAAGAAGCATTTAAAGGGATGAGCGGGGGAATGAATACAAAATTAGGGGATTCAAGAGCCATTTTATCAGAATCGGCAAGATCTCAAATCCCTCCGCAAATATTAGATAAGATTATTGACGCTCTTTCTAGTTCAATTGTTCAAACATTCATGTGGGCATTGGTACCAGCTGGATTAGCATTCATATTCATTTTCTTTATGGGAAATGAGCGTATGGTAATTAAGAAAGAACAAATGAATAAAAAGAGTGAAACATCAAAAGCGTAATGAAAAATCTCCTTTCCAATTGGAAAGGAGATTTTTCGTATGTACGGTGTTAGATTAGCCTTCGATAATTTCGTATTCTTCGTCTGCAAGTAATAAAATTTGCGTTTTCTTGCCTTTGTTTTGAACTTCGATTACATCGTATGCGCCTAAGTCTCTTACTTTGCTTTGAGAAGCGTTAACCATAACTTCAATAGAATCAATTAAGATATCTTCTTCAATATATGATTCAGGCAATGCCATATCTTCAGTATCTAATACACACGCATATAGATTTTGTAAATTTTCAGTAGTTGGGTTTTGTTCCTCAACATCAATGATATTTTTTACTGCATCCATATTTTCTTCTTTTGCTTGGTACACTTTAATTTTAGCCATAATTTTAATCTCCTTTATAACGTAATCGTAGAGGCTACACCTCATTATAACGTTTTTTTTATGAAAGATGAAATTGTTATATGTATTTATAGTAAAAATTATGTGTCCTTACTCAAAATTGGTGTGATTTCCATATAAATGTACGAGTAGGTAACGATAATGTTACGTTAAAGTTATATTGTCCAAGCTTTTCTTATTTTCTTCCTATATGTATGTAGTAGCAATTCTATATAGAGAAGGGATGGAGTGTAAGTGGGTTGTGAACCGAGAGTTTCTAGAGATTTTGTTCAAGTACCTGAACTGGTAGGTTTTGGTAGGTTTTCGATTGCTTTTATCACATCCAGCTGGAGACCCTTTAAACTACGGATTATTATTTATTAATTTTCCTGATACGATTTTTATTTTTATATTGGCATCAAGCGGATACCTTGCCATTTCGAACTGTTTAAAAATAGAGGGCGGAACTGGTGATGCCGAAATAGAAGAGATGAAAAAATGATAGAGGATGACGATAATACGTACAAGTCAGTTGTTAAATTGACTAAAGTATATAAGAACGGTGAGACGGAATCTTTTATTTATAAAAATGAGTTATAATACATGTATTTAAATGAACCCTCAAACTATTGTTGAGGGTTGTTACATAATTAATTATGTTGATCCTTTAAGCCATTTGTTAACGAGTAAGAAATATATTTATTGTTGACTTATTTTATAGGTTGATCATTTCATAGTTAGTAGATGTTATAATCATTTTATGTTTACTGATATTTTATAAATATTCGAAGTTTCAATTTAATAGTCAATTGCTTTTATGATGAACAGGTGGGTGTGTATATGAATACGAATTATGGAGCGCTCATGAAAATGTTAAGAGTGGTTGATTCTAAAGAAGGCGGGAATGTAAATGATATATGAAGCGAATATACATACAAGAAAAAAACTAGTTTCTATGTTTGAGGATTTCAATAACGTTGTTTTACTTTCTTATTTACAAGGGCATATGGGTACTGCTTGGGTAAATGATCTTGAAAATCCAACAGTAGCACAAGTTACGGTAGGAATTTTTACATTTTACGCTGGAGACCCAAATACGAAAGAAACAGAAGAGTTATTACGTAATATTCCAGAAAGAATTTTAGTTATCGTAAATAGTGAAGAGTGGAAACAACGCTTAGAAACATTCCATGAAAGAAAAATAGATAAGTTTTTACGTTATAAATTCAAACGAAATCCAGAAGTTTTTAATCGTTCAAAATTACAATCTTTTATATCAGCACTTCCAAAAGAATATGAGTTAAGAAGAATAGATGAGCATATCGCAAATAGCCCCAAATTACATAAGATATCTGAAGATTTTACAAGTCAATTTCATTCGATAGAAGATTATATAAACCGTGGTATAGGTTATAGCATTTTATATAATGGAGAAGTTGTATGCGGTGCATCCTCCTATAGTATTTATAATGATGGGATTGAAATTGAAGTTGCGACTGATCACAATCATAGAAGAGAGGGCTTGGCAACTGTAGTTAGTGCAGCTATTATATTGGATTGCTTAGAAAATGGAAAGTATCCAAACTGGGACGCAGCGAATACTACATCTGCTAAACTAGCAGAAAAGTTAGGATATGAATTTGATAAGGCATATGATACTTATTTTGTAGATAATAGATGAGTGAAGGAGTTACATACTAAAAAATACATGCGCCCTAGTACGTAAGTCTAGGGCGCATGTATTAGTTGGTAAATATCTTCATAACAATTTTATCACATTTTATCTTTTGAATGTTTGGAATTAAAGATATTCATGTGACTTTTTGAAAAAATAAAAGAGCAGTTAGCAAAAGCTAACTGCTCTTCTCCAAGGGGGAATGGAGAAATACAATCATGTTACCTATAGTATTGACAGAACATTGAGTTTTAATCAGCCATTTATAAAAGGAGAGATAAAATATCTTTGATTAATCCTTAGCTCCCATTAGGAGTACTGATAGAAAAACGATTGAGAATATATTTTTTTATTACATTTACAATTTGAAGAGTAGAACGTGTTTATCGTAATTCTCCAAACACCAATTATATTTTTTTAGAATGATTGGATGGACTGCTTCTTTCGTAGTATCGACTTCAGTATATCCATATTTCTTATAAAAGTTTTCTAATTCCTCAAAAGGAAGACAATATACATTTTGTATTTGTGATTTTTTTGCAGTTTCTACTAAAAATGAAACAAGCTCACCAGCTAATTGTAGCCCTCTAAATTGAGGCGGAATAAAAATTCCGCCCATTTCTAAAGTATCTTCATCTATTTGGACTAATCGGCCAACACCTGCATACTCGTTGTTATATGTAATAATTGCAACTTTATCTCTCTTTAAATCACTCCGTACAAATCCTATTGAGTCATATTGGTTATTAATCCATTCTAAATCGTTAGATGTGGCCAATTGAATACTCATATACATCCTCCTTCGGAATACTAGCGCTCTCTTCATTATATAGAACATAAGATACTATATCAAAAGAACCTTGAGATAGCACATTTGTTTAAGTTATTAGTTAAAAGTGTGGGATTGCTGGCATTGAAATGATGGCTTCACCAAACATAGGATAATAATCTTGTGAATTTAGTGTTACATAGTCAAAATAAAAATTAGTTTATGTGTTCGGTAACGCACGATTGTTTAAGTGTAGAGAAAATCATAGGGTTATTTTAATTAGTAGCTACTGTATTCATTGAAGCTATTAAGGAAATGTGGTAATCGCCAGCCCTAGTGATACAAATCATATTAGGATTTAGTAAAAAAAATTCTTCCTGAAAAAGAGGGGGATTAAAGATAAGAGCACTTCGAAAAGTGCCCTTCAGTAACGACTACTCATTCTAAAAAGAAAGGATGCAATATATCATATGAAGTTTAGTGTATTTAAGTATGGGTCTTTTATATAAATGTGAAATAAAAGAGGGTTGTCTTCTTATTAGAAGGCAGCTTTTTGTTATTACAAAAAAGAATTAGAAATAAAATATAAATTCAGTTACTTGTCCAAACAATTTTTTTGAAAATACATAAAATGCTAGTAGTTAGCCAATATTTTTATATTGCTAATTTTTTAGACTAAAAGGGGTGATTTTATGTGTGATTGTGAAGTTTGTAGAAGAAAGAAAAAACGTGATCCATTAAATCGGGGTTCTGAACCAAAAAAACAGGATTCCGAATCAGTAAATTCTTATTCATTTAGTAAAAATGCAAATTTTTTAGAAGAAGCTATACAAACAGATGAAATCGATCAAGTTTCTGAGGAATATATTGAAATAGTAGATTCAGCAGATGTACAAGTTACTACTACAAATACAAAAGCTGCACTATCTATCCAAGCCGCGTTACAAGCAGCTATTGTGGTTGTAGTAAGTATTTCTATAGCAGATAGTGAAAAGGCAGATAAAATAACACAAGAATTGTTTCAAAAATCATCTATTAAACAAATTAATAGACAAAAAACATTTATTAAAAATTCCAGAAACGTAACCGTAACAACTACTGATACAGATATTGCAGTGAATATTCAAATTCTCCTTCAAATTTTATTAGCGTTACTAGTTAAACTAAACATTTTATAAAGTGTCTATCCCATTTATATTTAGCTATAAGGGTTCACTCTAATTAAATATTTTTTTGTTGTAATATGTGGTACAAGCTTGCACTTCTCATTATGACTGAATTAATATTGGTGAACTTATTATTTAACAGTGAATAAAACTTATATATGTGAAGTAAAGGAGGGCTGTCTTCGTATTAGAAGACAGCTTTTTGATTTTATTAGTAAAAAAGTGAAAATAGAAGATTAAGTTACTTGTCCAAGCAATTTTTATTTAAATGCATATAATGCTGGTAGTTATTTGAAATTTTTATATAAAACTGATAGGAGTGAATATTGTAAATGGATGATTTAAATAAATTTTCTTCCTTTAAGTTTGATAAGGATCAAAAGAATATAATTATAGACCTTTTACTCTCAGATATTTTTAATAGGCATGGGATAAATGAAGAAAAACTAAAAAATTTATCACCAGAAAAAAAGCAGCAAATTAAAAGTATTGTTTCTGAAATACAATCACAAGTTAATAATTATTTAGATTGAAAGGGGGTGAATGTATGAAAAAAACATGTCATTCAGAGGAAAATAAAAGGTGGAGTGCATTAGACTCCTCAAATCCTCATCCATCTTTTAAAAATGCTACCGTTTCAGAAGCTGCAGCACAAGAAAGTAAAACTTACCAAATTTCTGAAGAATCTATTACAATTGTAGATTCAGCAGATGTAGAAGTTACGACTACAGATACAAAAGCTGCGTTATCTATTCAAGCTGCATTACAAGCAGCTATCGTGGTTATAATAAGTATTTCTATAGCAGATAGTGAAAAAGCTGACCGTGTAGCACAAGAATTGTTTCAAAAATCATCTATTAAACAAATTAATAAACAAGAAACTGTTATTAGAAATTCTAGAAATGTTACAGTTACGACTACAGATACAGACATAGCAGTAAATGTTCAAATTCTTCTCCAAATTTTATTAGCTTTACTAGTAAAATTAAATATTTTATAAAATGTTTAACCTTCTTTAGATATAGTGCATCTTACAGGTAAATATTCACTGTTTTAATTATAGTACAGGCTATAAATATTTATCATAACTGGACTAATATTCAACATCACCAAAGTATGAATGTAAACAAACAATGTGATGGAAAATAAAGTTTGGTTATTTTATGAAAATTGAAAAGCCATTTCCTTTTGAAGTGACCCCCGAAAGTTAGACAGGTCGTTTCATTAGGCAGCCTCTAGGGTATGAGCCCGGTATTGTACTGGGCTCATACCCTTTAATTTTGCCTTAATTCTTTTA
>NZ_JBPWAP010000038.1:0-52248 GCF_051776705.1 Bacillus cereus group sp. BceL291
GAATCGAAAGATTCATAAAAAACGTCATCCTTTCTAGTTAGCTTTTTAGAAAGAATAACGTTTTTTTACACTTGGGGGTAGTCTAGATTCTTAAGTTGATGGGCATGTGGTTCTACCCCTACTAATGGTATTCCTCTTACAAAAATTACAAAAGTAAAATCAGCTTTAAATGCCCTTGGCGGTACAGCAAACGCAGTTAAAAAAATTAAAAAATATTATGATAAGTATCGTTTTAATGGTTTTTCTCGGAATGATTCACTAAAGAAAGCATTAAACAGCGCTTCTAGTGGACTAGCTAAAGATTTACAGAGTTCATTACTAGATTTCTTTAATTTAACTAACGTAATTGCAAATTGTAGTTAAAAAACAAAAAGACTGACCATTTGGATAACCGTAATATAAAGTACATAACAATAGGGGTACAACATACTATATAACTGCAAATGAAGCCTATGTGTATGTGAAGTAAAGGAGGGCCTACTCTATCATGAGTAGGCCCTTTTTTGTATATATTTTAAACGAATTAAATTAACCACCTGTGTGACCATGCGAGTATTGTACAACTTCTTCAGAGGATACTTTTGTTTCTTTTGGTGTGTTTGCATTTCCTAAGATTAAGGTAAAAGCAGTTAATATTCCTAACGAATAAAGAATTGTTTTTTTCATTTTATTGCCCCCCTAAATGATTTTTTTCGCTCATTGTAGAACATAAATAGAAATACTCACTTGCCTTCACATGATCATTTTCACGATAGAATTTTAGTGCTAATTTTTCATTATATTCCTTTACATACTCATGTATATTTTCTCGTTCAAAATATACATTACCTGCTAATACAATTTTTTCTAATTCTTCCGCACATACATCTTTTGCTATTGCTTGTGAAATTTTAAAATGATGCTCATATTCTTCATTTTTTAAATCTGTACTTATTTTTAAGCCTTTCTCAAACAACTCTAATGCTTTTTCTTTTTCCCCGATTTTTTCATATTCACATGCTGCAATCAATATAGCCTTATAATCATTTGGTAATTCTTTAATGACTTCTGAAAGGTGACGAATAGCTAAGTCTGATAGCTTTTGATTTGCATACATAAACCCTAAATTATGACGCACATATAAGATAGCCTGTTCTTCTTTTTGTTTTTGGAATATATTCATTGCTGACATAAAAAATTCCTCAGCTGTTTCAAACTCTTTTAAATGTGTACAGATAAGACCAGATACGTTATTGCAATATCCTATATTTAGTTGGTATCCGTTATATGTAGAGAAGATTTCTTCCGCTTTGGACACTTGTTGAAATGCAGGTATATATTGCTGATGGTGACAGTTAAATGTAGCGAGTTTGAAATAAAACTCAGCATGCTCTAACTGATCTGGTATTTCCCTTAGTTTTATTTCAGCCTTATCATAGTAAATTTTAGCTAAGTTGTAGTTTCCGATTATCGTCGAATGCATCGCCTTAAAAAAGTAATAGTAGTATATAAGAGAATCATCTGCTGGAATATTAAAAGATTCGATTTTGTTGAAACTATCTTTTCCAATACTTAAACTATCAACTAAGTATTGATGACGAAAATCTAATAGAGAGTAGTATAAAAGTAAATTTTGATTTTCTTCCATATTTTTTATTTTTTTATCAATCTCAGTTTTTAATAGATATGCATTTTTTAAGCGTCTAGCGCGAATTTCAATGTACCATTCATTCAGCATTTGCATGATTTGTTCATTTGTTTGTGCCTGAACTTCCATAAAACAACCTCCTCTTAGATTGACAATGTTTATTATTTCCATCTATTTTAACACGCCTATAGATATATAAAATTTCAATAACTTGATATATTTTTTGCTGAATATTCAGTTTTTTATAAATTGATACATAAAAACCTGGATTTTTTATACTATTCTCAATGAATAACTAATAATCAATATATTGATTTAACAATAATTAAGGACAAAGCTTATAAGTATTTCACTGAATAAGAATAAAGTATCGCTGTCCTTATTCCCTTTTCGGGGGATGGGCAAAAACATCCTATATACATTACCGCGAAAATATTCCTTTTTTCCACATTTAGTTAAATATAATGAAATACTATTTAACTAAATGTCACGAGATCAATTGTATTTCAAAGAAGATATAAAAAAGCAAAGAGCAAATGAAAAAGTAACCCTGCATTGAAGGATTACTTTTTTATATTTTTTGTTATGCCGTCCAAACAAAACTAAGAGCATAAATTATATGGATTACAGATAGTTAAACTTGTACGCTGAAATTGGGGTATAAACTATTGGGCTATATTCTCTAGACTCTCCTTATGTTAAAAGGAGTAAGGGCTTATTTTCTTTTGTTAGGTCGAGCTGGCAAATGAAACCTAACAAAATTTCAGTTTGAAAATTACTATGAAAAACATAGTAATCAAAAAGCCAACTTCGTATAAAATATGGCTCAATACATCAAAAAAGATTGTAGCATATTTAAAATTAATACCATATTAATTTAGAAATAACATAAGTAGCAGCAGGAAGAAAAAACATAAGAGATAGTGTTCCATAGTACCAAATACGGTCTGATTTACATTCTTCAATACCAAACCATTCATTTAATCCCTGGTACTTTTTCGCAAAGAATGAGCGTATTGTTCCGAACAGTTCCTTTTTTCTACGTGTTTGTGGTAGAATAGGCTCACTAGTAGTTAATTTGAATAGGGTATTTGACATTGTTAAATCATCCTTTCAGATTTTCAAATTGTAGAGAACGCTCTTTCGTGCCGGCAAGCTGTGTAGAGCGTTCTCTTTTTATATTCAATTGTATTTACTCTTTTTCGAAATTACCGCCCCTACCTAACTTTGGACGTTTTCTTTCAACTTTTTTAGGCTCTACTTTTTCTTCTTTCATTGGTGAAATAATAATAGAACCACTTGTATGCATGTATTGTCTAATAGCAGTACGAACCATTTCAGCTTTTCTATTACGCGGTAGAGATTCTAACCAATCTTTAATATCTTTATCTAATACATCATCATAAGAAAGAGGATATACCTTATTCGCCATCTTCTTCGCCTACCTCAAATTTACCGTATCTGTAGAAGCCCTCCACGTTTGCAGTTTGGCTTTCTTCTAATTTTGTTACTTTACCAATCCATTCTTCCAATAACTCATGGAATGTATTCGCACCACCACCAGTAACTAGCACTTCATCAAAACGGTCAAATGTTTTCCATGCATTATTTACTCCGTTTACGATGAAATCATAAACTTCTTTAATCGATGCAGTTTTTTCATCATTGAAATCAATTGGATCCATACGCTTAGAAGCTTGGTAAGCAGCCTCTTCAAATACTTTTTCTAATTTATAATCATTAATAGTTGCGCTTGTTTCCTTTTTAATTTTAGCTACAATTGGTTCATAGACATCGTGCATTCCTTTTGGAACAGAAGTAGATTCTTTTTCACGACGCAGCATAGAGATTACATCTAAATCTGTTGTACCAGTTCCGATATCAATAATACCTACAGTCATATCTTCGTAAGAATCATCTGCAACAAACCCATCTTCATCTAAATAACGGCTCATAACTGTTCCTACTGGTTGAGCAAGAACAATAACATCTACAACATTAATTGTTACTTTTTTACCATTCACCTCAAGATCATGAGTTCCATGATAAACTTCTTTAATTTCATCAACGGCTTTTGTTCCGATTTCTTGGCTTGGAACACCTGTTACAACTAAGATTTCATCGTAGCTTTTCACATTTGTTTTAGCAGCCATTTCAGCTAAAGCAATTTTTGATAGTGTTTTATACTGATTAGTTTTATAACGATTTTGTTGAGCGTATGTGTTTAAAGTGTTGTTCACTTTAATTATGTCATCGCCCCAAACATATTCTGTTTCTTCAACTTTATATGTTTTAAGCTTCATCTTCCCACCAGACAATGCTTCTCCTACATTAGAAGAAAATGAATAGATTGCTGGAAGTGTCTTTTTAAACACATCTGTACGCATTTTTACAGCGCCATTCCCATGATCAATCGCAAATACTTTAGTCATTTTATCGACTCCTTTTTAATTTTCAACACTTATATATCTGTTATGTAACGCTTATATAATATTAAATTAATTTTATACCAAACAGAGATATTTTTCAATGTTTTATCAACGATTATATAACAGTCATATAATTGTTGATAAAACGTTATACAAAAAGAGATCCTTCATAAGGATCTCTTTAAAATATAATTAGATTACCAGAATCTCCACCAAGGTTTTTTCTCTTTTGCAGCAGCTAACAGCTTCTTCGTCTCTTGTTGTTCACGAATCGTCTTCATGAGTAGTTCATCATGGCTATTTAAACGTTCGCCCAGACGTTCCTCTGCTGATTGCACCGCTTCTTTCATATGCTGCTGTATTTCTTCTTTAAGCTCTTGTTTAATCTCTTCTCTAAGCTCTGCTTTTAATTCGTCTTTCCAATCATTAAATGCCAGCTTTTTCAGTTCCTCTAAGGCTTTCTCACGGTCATTATCTCTAATAAGAGGTGCAGGAACAATCCCCGTTCCACCGTTCCTATCCTCTAAACTGTATTCTTCTGCTATAACTTTAGCAGCAGTGGAACGTGTCGTTCCGCTGTTCCCGATTAGAGATTGAAACTTTCGCAAAGCTAATAGATCATGTTCGGTGAAGGCCCGGTTTTCTCTGTTCTTACCGTCTTTAACTTTGATGAATTTATATCCGTTCTTCTCTAGCTCTAAACACCATTTGCGCAAATAGCTATCACTTATGCCAAGAGTTTCAGCAACTTCCTTAGTCCAATAGGATTTTTCTAATGAGTCACGAATCCCGTTCCGCTGTTCTGTATCCATTACAATGTAATCCTCCTTCCGTTCCTAATCCAAGATTCTCCCTAAGAACGGTCAATCCTCCCTATGAAACTGAATTTATAAAATACAGTACGTGAAATTTCAAATTATAAAAATACATTTCTCTTCAAGCAAAATAATGATATACTATAAATACCCAGAAAGTTCTAAGTAGTTTGTGAAAAGAAGATCGTCATTATTGGCGGTCTTCTTTCTTTGTGTATACATACTGTCGATTAGTCTTTTGTCACGAGAAACGCGTGATTAACATAACTTATTATACGTTTTGTTAATTAGGAGGTACTTTATGACTAATTCAGATATGATTTTACGTTTACTTACAGAATTAAAGATAGAGCATCAGGAATTGAAAGAGCAGTTAGAAAAATTACAGTTAAAGCTGACAGCCCTTGAGAGGGAAAACTCAAATAAAAAAACAATTGTTACCAAACAAAGACGCCCTTCTCGATTCCCAACATCTTTTCATGAGTGGAGAACATATAATAATAAAAATTAAAGAATCTTGCTATAGAGGATGTAAAAAATGAAGTTCACATACTTGTTTGTATATATCATAGAAAATGTGTATAAAAAAAGACAACTCTTATTTCTAGATGTAGAAAAAGAGTTGTTTAAATATGGACGATTTAATCATCGCATAAAGTAAGGATAATTTTATATTATCATATATATTACAGATTAATATTGAGAAAGTTTTATATTAGATTAAAATGATGAAAACTATAGGATTTGAGTTTACCCCTGTACGCTTATGAGCCCTTTGCAGTTTCAACAGTCTTTAGCCTTTACACTAAGTATATTTAGATAAATAACCATATCCAGATTACGATTATACATATTGCAACTGGAGCGAATAATTGTCGAAATAACTCTCTGTCAAAATACCTACTCACAATTATTCCTAGGATCGCTATGATAACTATAGGAGGACCAAAATATAATAAAATCTGGCCGCCTATATTATTCATACTTTGATTAATAAGTTCTGTACTAAATGACATATACTATTTCCTTTCTTCTATGTCTAATAAGATTATTTTTTTAGTGCATTAATTTTAATTTAATACGGTGCCTTATTAAATTATTTAGCTAAAAACATTGTACAAACCTCCTGAAGCAATTTTAAACCATCTCGTATAGTTTTCTATCCTCTAGTAATGAAAAGGTAAGAGAGAGTTGGTACGTCATCTGTAATCTATCAAAGATTTCCGTCATACTCTCCAGCAATTTCAACCTCTGCATCAAGTAATTCTTCATTTTGTTCTGGATCTTCAGAATCAACATATGTTCTACATTTAGCATAGAGCCATATGTTCATTGGTCGGTTATTCACAATTTCGACTTCATCAAAATCGAAATCAGCATTTCTTAGCAAGTAATCCTCAATAATTTCTTGTAAGTCGTCCTCATTGATTTCTAATTTTCTTTCTACAAATCCTTCATCAATATAGTGTTTGTTTGGAAATACGTTACGCATTGTCTTAAAGTCCACCTTTCATTTCTGAATTTTCATATTAAAGTTTATACCTCTATAGTGAAAGCTCATGTATAGCAAACTGGTACATACTCTAAATTCATTTTTTGAGCGACAAAATAACGACTAAATCCATCTTTTAACAACTTCGTCTCTTTATCTATAAGTATAGGTGTATCTATTGTTCCTGTTTTCTTGATGGATTCAATTACACTATCCTGTTTCTCTTGTCTAGGTGTGGATGCTTTGAATGTTTCTCCTAGTACTATTTCTTTACATAACAAAATATCTTGTGTGCCTTCTGGTGGATGTTCGATTGGCGGCTTCTCAGCTGTTTTATCTTCTTCTGTAGGTTTAGATGGTAACCCTTGGATTTGCATACAGATCACTCCTATTTCTCCTGGACACTTCTCTATAGATACATCTAATGTAGGCTCTCCTTGGACAAGTAATTTTGTATGTTTAAACCCTTCTGGATTCATCTCTATTTTATTAAACTGTTTTTTGCTCACGAAAACAGTATACGTAATGGGTGTACTTTTGAAAGGTATTCCCTTTGGTCCAGTTGGACTACCTTTTTCAATCATTTCAAATGCAAAATATGTATTACAGTTTCTAGCTTCGCTTTTAGGCATTCCTGTTAGTGTAATTTTTTGTGGCATAGTAATTTATCCTTTCTGTTTCAGATGAATTATATATGAATCTCATCCATTAAATTTTTCTCATATCCCAACTCAAATGAATTGAACTTTTCTAGTGCTTCCCACGCGCCTACATACTCTAAAATCGCAGGGATGTCTCTTTTTGATTGGTAATGAAGTATTTTTGCACGATCCACTTTCAAATCAGTCTGTAATTTTTTTAAACCTACACCTATTTTTTCATGCAAATGCTGATTGATATGTTCTAAGATATTAGTAGAGCCATGAATGCGTAATCTTGCTCGTTTCAGTACACCTTTTTTAGTTTTTTCTCGAACCATTCCCACATCATGTCGCATAAGAATATATGTTTTTATAAAAATATCATGGTTAAAATCGCCCTTAGGATAAGCCCTTTCTTTTTTAATAAGAGGTGCCCATCCTAATTGTTTAATTTTCTTTAGAAAAGGATGATTTAAGCTAATATTACAGTGCCATTCCGTAAAACCTTTGTCTTCTCTATAGCGCGGTTTAATACAAGTAGCATGTATCACTAAATCTTTGAATTTTTCAACTATTTCTAGTCTTTTATGTCGAACCTCAAAATGATAAGGACCTTCATGACCATATTTCCAAACGATTCCTAAAGCTTCAGAAAACCCCTCGGATTTTAGGAACGACTCAAACCAAGTTATATTTTCAGTTGTATACAAAAATTTTTTAGCCATATACATCCTCCTACTTAAATGTCCTGTTCTAGCCAATTATAAAATAAAACATTCCCTTTAAAATCATCTTTATTTTGATGTATAAACGATTTTGCTGTCTCTACAGTGTTTTCCCTTTCAATAACCATCGCAAGGCGTCCAGCGTAAAAAATAGCTGGTTTCTGTACAGGATTTGAAGTTTGACTTCGTTCTTCAACAGTTTTTAAAAACTCATCAATAGATTTGTCCACCTGTTTCATTGTTCCAATACGTATGTTCTTCTCTTGTAATGTTTTTAAAACATCTAAAAATTGTTGTTTACTTTTAAATATTTTTCTTCCTTTTAATCTTTCGATAACAGATTTATAGAAAAGAGGAGACATTTCATTTAAATATTTTTCTTCCTCTTCATTTTCTAAATCTAGTTGCTCTACTATATTAAGTAGATTATCTATATTAGAAGAAGAGGAATGAATTAATTGATCTTCTTTATTATTTTGTTTTTTTATTAATTGATCTTTTTTATCTTTTTTCTTATTAGTACCCGATTTTTCCGTACTCGGTTTTTCCGAGCTCGGTTTTTCCGTACCCGGATTTTTAGGGTACGGTTTTGATTTTTCATCCATACCCGATTTTTTAGGGGATGGTTCTATTATGCTTTCTTTTGGTGTTACAACGGATTCGATGTAGTAAAGATTTCTTGAGAATTGCCCTTTTTCATTTTTTTGTTTTTCTATAGTAATGTAGCCTTTAATGATTAATTGTTTACGATATTTATAATAAGTATCTTCGCTCATGCCTAAGTCTTTACATTGAATATCTACACTTGGAAATGCTGTACGTTCTTCATTTGTATTACCCCAAGCGTAACTACATAAGTAAGCATATATTAATTTTGCATTCTTATGTAATGAACGATCACGCATAACATGTTGTGCTAGTAAACCGAAGCCTTTCTCGTATACTGTTCCTCTCATTTGTACAACTGAATCTAACATAAAAAATCCTCCAATTTTTTACCCCGACCAAAAAATGGGTATAAGAAATTAGAGGATTGTAGTTCACATTTTTAAAAGTATATGCTATCATAGACGTAGCAACTCACATTTAAATATGTTAATACAAACCTCGTGTTCTAATTTTCATCGGTTACTGTAGGCGACCAAACCACTGAACCTTTGAAAATTCTGTCGGGGTTTTTTGTTTTTTTATTTATATAAAATATTTTAATTTTTAAATTTACATTTGCAATTTATGTATCTACTTCTTTATGATAGCAGAGATTTGCTGAAAAAAGAAGAGTAAAAGAAAAGACCGTCGTTTGATGGTCTTTTTTGTTATACTTAATAAAAAAAGGAGGATGTCGTATATGCATGTTTTTTTTGATAGTATTTTAATGTATCTAGAACACTATAATATTCCATGTACCTTTGTATTAAGTAATGGTAAATCATTAAAAGGAAAAATTGTGGGTAGAGAACAATACATGATTTATGTAGAAACAGATGAGAAACAACACTTTCTGTTTAAATCTAATATTATAGACATCATTCCAAATGAGAAGTTAGATTTACCAAAAGTAAAAGAAACTGTGAAAAATCATATAGCAAAGAAAAAAAGTCTGTCGTGAAGTAATACATAGAAAAAATAACAATATTTTTTTAGGGATAGCTATATTTAATGTGATAAACTAGATTTAACTGTATATTGTGAGGGCGGGAGGTTGCTATCCTTTCTCTGATTTTAGAGAGAAAGGAGGTGACCAAATGGATTCTTTATTTAATTTATTGTATGAAGCTGCTAAGGTATTCCTTACAGTGTTTGCAACAGCTTATGCGAATGAGCTTGCAAAAAAGATTAGCAATAAAAGAAATAAAAATACCGCCCCAAATGCCGGCAAGCGTAAGGGCGGTACTAAACGAAAATAACTATTAGCAACCGACCACCTTGCGGTATCAGTTACTGGAAGAGATGTTAGCGCATCTCTTCTTTTATTTTATGCAATTCAGTTAGGAGTCATACTCTAGTCATATCATAACAAATAATCAGAAAAAAGAAAAGACACTCAAATGAGTGCCGTTCTTTGACTTGAAAACCACTTTAATTTTAATAATATGTATATGGACTTCCATCCAAATGCAAGTTTATCATAAATTTCAAAAGATTGGAAGCGCATTCTTTAACCTAGTTAGTTATTTTTTTATAACTTACTGTTATCGCTGTATAATAAGAGTGCTTTTACATTTACGGCAAGTAAGTTTCTTCTCTTTATGAATTAATAGATTTTCATAATTACATTCAGGACATGTAGTTGCATGTGGAGTTTTGATATTTTTATAGCATAAGAAAGAGATAACTGCCAAGATTAAAGCAGGAATAACAAGCATCATAATTAAGAATAGGGCTGCGCAAATACCTGTAATTATGGAAAGTGGTTTCATGAATTTTCTAGCAACAGAGTTTGTATTGTTATCTTTTAAACGGAAAGGAGTCACTTTGAAAGTCTTATATTCTTTTTTAATAGGAGAAGATTGAGTTTTTGTGTGCGACTGATTATTTGGTGTAGTAGTTGTAATGTTTTGAGTTGCTAAAGCCGCTGCGCTTTTTCTTTGTTTAGACCCTTTCTTTTTTCCAATGCGTTGTTCATATGAGATTCCCGTTCCAGGTAAAGAAGTTGTAATTCTAGATCCGGATGGTCCGGTACTAATACTAGCACATTTTACACTTGCGCTTACTCCTACACCTTTATGTGTAACGTTTATTTTCACACCAGGGGCAACTTTGATACTTTTACGAAATTTAAATCCCATAATATCGCTCCTTAATATAGTTTATATTTATATATTACAACTTTTAATATGTATTTCCAAAAAATAAAAAGACAGCCAAGTAGCTGTCTTGATTAAAATGTAAATTTATGAATATTTTACCTCTAGATTCAGAATATTTTTCCATGTAGAATAATACTAAATATCGATGGGTAGTAACTACATCTTTTTATCTTTATCTAAGAATCTAGCGTAAGGAAGTAATTTTTTACAAAAGTCTTCTCTTTGTTCCTCGTTCATAGAAGCAATAATTTGTTGAATTTCAATGAGTGTATTCTCAACTATTTTTGTATTATGTTTTATATTTCTGTTTAAAAGAACATCAACAGGTACGTTAAAATAAGAGGCGATACGATCTAAAGTTTCTAAATCTGGTTCGAAACCATTTTCGTAGTTTTTAATTTGACCGCGGCTTAAATTAAGTTTACTTGCTAATTCTTCTTGTGTTAACCCGTATGAATTCCGTAATTTTTTTAGCATTTTATTAAATTCTCTCATGGAAAAAAGTATAAATCTAATAATTAATTTATACTACAAATGGCTATAAAATAGACGTATAATGACTTATGTCTATATAAGTATCTAAAAACAAGAACTTACGTTCTGTTTTTATGGTATAATATAAATATAGCGCTTTAAATATGCAATAATGCATAAGAGGTCAGATAATCAGAAAGCAATCGTGTTTTGTATGGTAATATATTGAAGAGGTCAAACTTTCTCAAGATTTTAAAATAACGATTAATCTGAATGTTAAGAAATAAAATTAAATAAAACGCGGACAAAAAAAGACTCACAGCGTGTGTAATTAGTGCGGTCACACAATTACAACGTCTTCCCTAATGCGCTAGGGAGAACACTTACTGCAAGTCCAACAACTAGTATAACACAACTTTTGAATGTAGTGACGCGTTTTCCGAAATTATGGTAAAAGGGTACGTGTCTTTGTTCCGAAAAAAGGGGACAAATAAAAATGAAGAAATTATTACAATGTCTTTTAAATGATTTAACTTTAGCTGGGATTAGTAAAAATAAGTTAGCTTTAACTTTGGGGATTTCCCCAAGTGGTGTAACAGCCGTATTTAAAGGAGAAAGACAAATGCGCTGTTCATATTTGTTAAAATCTTTGGCTTTACTTAATAAGGGAATTAAAACAGAAAGTAAATATATTTCAAGGTATGTACTTGAGGCTAAACCTAAAAATAGAAGAGAAATTATGGAGTACCTATCATTAAGAGGCGATTTTAATACATTAAAATTTGTTATTGAAAAAGAATGTATTGTAGAAAAAGGAAAGAAGTATACGAATGCACTCAATGAAGAATGGGCAGAAGTGTATCGCTGGATCTATCAAAGATATACACAGGAAAATATTAACTTGTTAGAATTTTATAATTCATTGCGAGAGGTAAATAAAACAACAAAAAGTACAGAAATGAAATGGCTTATAGAGCTGTTGTTATGCCAATTGTTATATCAAATGGGAGACCATAAATTAGCATCGGAAAAAATGCATGAAATTAGCGATGGACTAAATGAAATCCCAAATAACTTTATTGAAAGTACATTTGATTTAAGGTTTAAGGAAGCGCAAGCAGTTATGTATATAAGAGCTGGTAAAATCACAGAAGCACGACTTATTTGTGATCAAATTCTAAATGTATGTGAGCTTAATCCATTCTATATATTGCCACGTGCAATGGCTTATTTTAAGAAGGGCGAGACATACCTGTTTACAAATTACGAAAAGGCTAAATATTACTTAATAAAGGCCTATGAAACTTTGGAAGAGATTGAAGATTTTGAAGGTGTCAAAGAAAAACGTAATATGTTCCAATTTAACTTATCTTTTTTAAAGATTATACACATGAAAGAGATTGATACCATTGTTGTAATCCACGATGCAGAGCGTGCTTTGTTAGAAATTAGATTGGGGAATAATAAAGTCGGTGAAGAAATTTTAATGGGTATTAAAGAAAAAAATGGTAAGCTCACTGATATACAATATGTCTATCTGGCACTAGCAAGGAATGACGAATTCATGATGAGAAGAGCATATGAACGCCTACTTCAAAATAATGATGAATTTTATGCCCAGCAATTAGCAAAAATGCTCTTGGGTATTGTTTGAATAAATGGTATAATTAACTTATCAGTCATGAGGCAGGTGGAAACATATGAAAAAAATCTTAGCTATTATTCCAGTACTAGCAATTCTAGGCGGTTTCTTATTAAATTCTGCTACGGACACAAAAGAAGTAAAGCAAGAAGCAAAGGCGCCAGTAGTTATGTACAGTAACGATCCAGGTGGCTGGTAAAAAGTTAGTAACTATATTAAAGTTAGTTGATGCGATCGTCTTTTATTAGACGGTCGCATTTGTGCGTTAAAAAAGGTTTCTGTTTTCTTTAAATTTTGATAAAAACAGAATAAATTACATTTACTTACAAAAATACAAAGGGTGTTCTAGGGGGATATAGAAATGAATGCAGTATTAACTAAGGAAAAGTTAGTGAATAAACAAGAACAATTAGAATCTAAACTTTGGGAACTGTTATTACTAGGGGAAACTAATGGAGATGTAAAAGAAAGTATTGAAAATATTAAGGAATCACTTGCAATTAAAACAAAAAATGATTGATAGCAAGTTGCTATCAATCATTTTTTGTTTGCATCTATAAAGGAATTAATCATTCTTAAATACATTTCTTGTTCAGTTTCTGGAAGTTCTTTTAATTTATTGTATATTTCATCAAAATCTTTTTTTAGCCGTAAATTTTGTTCACTGTTTAGAGCAGGATCGTCTGAAAAGCCTAGAAGGTAATCTGCAGTGCAACCAAAAACTTCTGCAAATTTAGATACAGATTTTTCCCCACGATCACGTTTGTTATTTTCGATTCCAGATATTGCAGCTTTTTTTAATCCAACCGCTGCTCCAAGTTCATCCTGTGTCCATCCCTTCATTTTCCTTAAAGTTTTAACCCTTTCTCCACGCATAACCATTTCACCCTTTTATATAAATTCAAGTAGATTTCTTTTTTTACAAATCAGTAAACAACTTTATTAATCTCATTTTATTATAAAAGTTTAGTTTTAGCAAACTTTTGTAATATTTTACCTTTATAATAAATATAAATTTGAAAAGCAAAATAAAAAAAGTTCATTTTTTGCAAACTTTATGATAAGATATGTTTTGTAAGAGATAAGCGAGGTGAAACGAAAATGAAATTTGACAACGATAAATTGTCATCTTTGCTTAGAATTAAGAATATGAAACAAATAGAATTTGCACAAGCGATAAACCGTGCTCCTTCTACGGTTTCATTATATATAAGTGGTAAAGGAGAGCCTGGTAGAAAGGCACTTATTGCAATCTCAGAGGTTTTTGGTATGCCAATGGATGAATTGTTGAAATCAGAAGATTAATTAGTAGTGGAGTTTAAAAAAATCGAACTTTATCGATTTCTTTTTTTGGAATCAAAGTTCACATTTTACAAACTTTTAGTGGAGGAGGGTTATATGATGAGTCAATTGTTGGTTGCACAAAAGCCGATTAGTAATCTGGTTTTTGTGGAGGGAAATAAAATTGTAACTGATAGTTTGATGATTGCAGATATGTTCGGTAAAGAACATGATAATGTTCTTAGGGATATTCGCAAACAAATAAGTTATGCGGGTGAGGAATTTTCGCTCCTCAATTTTGAGGAGCGAAAATATCTTAGCCGAGGAAAGCAATATCCTAAATATGATTTAACAGAGGAAGCTTTTACATTAGTTGTTATGAGTTATAACACAAAAGAAGCTGTACAAATGAAAATCAAATTTATTCAAGAATTTAAGAGGATGAGGGAACACATCCAGAAACAAAATGATCAACGAACACAAATGTCTCCTCTGAAAATGATTCACACCATTTCATCTGAAATGATGAAACAAGATGAACGATTAGAAACAATTGAAAATAAGTTAAATGAAAAGATGACTATTGATAGTTATCAACAAACAACGTTACTAAACGCGAAATTGCGTCGAGTCGAAAAGCTTTGGGGGGAAGAACCGAAAATTCGCCAAGCATTTGAAGATAAAAGAATTTTACATAGCCGAGCATGGAAGGATTATAAAATGGCTTTTGTAGTTCCGAGTTATCGTGATACAAAAGAAAAAGATTTTGAAGAAGCTTTAACCTATCTAAAAGCTTGGAGACCAGGATTAGTATAAGCAAAATATGGGAGGTTTTACAGGTGCCAATAGATTTAAATAGTTTCGCAAATGGAGCAGTTGCAGAAAGGTTTGATGAAGAATTTGAACGTGTTTTAGAAAATATGTCCGATTTAAACACGGATCCAAAGAAGCCAAGAACTATTACATTAACGCTTACAATTACGGGTGATAAAAAACGTGAAGTGTGGGATTGCCAGGTGCAAGCAAAGTCTAAGTTAGCGCCAACTATAGAGGTGGGCTCAAAAATCCTTATGGAGCGCGATGAAAATGGACAAATTGTTGGGCAAGAACTAGCTTCTGGTGTAAAAGGTCAATATTACATCGACCTTGAGGGAGATGTTGCGAATGATGTAGGTGAGAAAGTTGTTCATTTACAACAATAGGGACAGAACAGAGGTGAAATAGATGGCATTAGCCGATAGGGTACTTCCAGAGCATATACAAAGAGCTTGGCCTTTAGAAAAGCAGTTACGTGAATACATGCAAAATCAAAAAATATTACTTTGTCAGTGCGATAGAGCAATGGCTACGGGCGATATAACAGCCGCACGAGAGTTAAAAAAACTAAGTGATAAACAATTGGAAGAATCAAATGCAGTAGAAAAAGAACTCATTGAATTGTACAAGAAAAAACAGAAAAGAGATCAAGAGCATAGAAATGAAGAACGAAAAAATGTATTGGATGTAGCGGATCGCTTGGAATCGATAGGCGGTAATCCGGTAGTGGTTGAACAAATAAGAAAAAACGCATAAAAAAAGATCCATCGTATTGATGGATACTCAAAAAAATTAAAGGTAGATATAGATTTGGATTTGAAAATAATTTTACATTTGCAATTATAACACAGTAAATACGCAAGCGGCCAAAATATGTGTATTTATAAAAATATAAAGATTATTAAATTTTAGAATTTAGATAATATAGCAGGGAGCTGAAAGTAATGAATGATTTGTTGTTCGACAATAGTGAATGGTGTGATATCTGTAGTGCAGTAATCCCAACTGCTGATGTAAAAAATATGTACATTGAGGGCTGCGAGAAAACGCTTTGTAAGTCTTGTCGTGGTGAAATGGAGCTGACATTAAAAGTAGTTGAAACGTTAGTAATTAAAGATATGTTAACGGCTCTAATAAAAAGATACGGCATGAATAAAGTACGTGATTTCGATTTGATTAAAGCTGAACAATACGTGAAAGAAAATAAAATATCTTTAGAGATTGAAAAGCGTGGAGGGAAGTTTAACCAGGAGAAGTTAGGTGAATTTGTATCCCTTTCTACAAATGAAATTATAGGAATTCTACAGTACTTACAGAAGAAGATTGGCAATCATCTGTGGATGAATGCAGTTATCGGTGCGTTATTAGATAGAGGGATTGTATACACGCTGAAGTTAGAAGAAGGTGAGCACCATGACGGAGCAACTGACATTCTTGCTGGATGATTTCACAAATACAACTACAGTGATGAAAAATACAAGAGTTAAAGATATTAAGGAACAAGCAAATCCATTTGATATAAAGAATGCTCATGCGAAGCACTTGCCAGGTCATGTAGGATTCGCTGATGTACTTGCAATTATTCCATGTGATGTATGGAGCGCAGACGAACTGCCGCGCTCTGTAAGACAGGATAATCACTTTGATATGTATATCGACTATGTAACAGCGTTATGGCGTTATAGACGATCGCAGGATAAAAGTTTCTTTTGGGACGAAGCAGAAGAGATTTGCAAAGCCGCGAGGGAATCGCAGGAACCGCAGCCGTTACGAATCTATTTTGATAGCGGATTTAAACCGCAATATGTAACTAAATATTTGGAGGGTTAAAGATGAAAATTGTAGCAGTTATTGTACCAGTACCTCAGTTTATTAAAACACCATTTGAATTAGGTGATTGGGTGGCGTTTGAATGCAAAGATTACACAATGTTTGCTGAAGTAAAAGCGATGGAAGTTGATAAGAAGAACGGTCGTATTAAAATTTTAGGCGTATGGGGAAATCGTGACATAGCGAATATAGGAGATAAAGGATGGCAATATGCAGATCAGTGCCGTCTAGCTACAGAGCGAGAGCAATACCGAGAAGAGCGCCGCAGAGTCTTCGCTAATAAAAAAAGAAGAAATAATGAATTTCATTCGGGTGATTTTGTTAGTGATGATAGTCGTGTTTTAACTGTAGGACATCAAGATAAAGATACAGGGATTGTAACGGTGCTAGTAAATAATTCAAATGAATCATATGAAGTGGAACCGCATGATTTAGAAATACTTTTCTTTGCAGAAGATGCTGCAGGCTGAATTGGTAAAGAGTGCATTTAACATTTTTTGAATATTGGGAATTTAAAAGGTGAAACAAGATATTGCGTAGAGAAAAATTGATTGGAAAGTTAATAGCTTTAGAGTGTTATAGGACAAAGGACCGCCAGTTGTGGGAATTGGACGAACTAGAATTGGCGGTCTTACTCGTTATAACGATCATAAAACGGTTAAAGGAGAATGGAAGCATGAAATTTGAAATCTTATGTAATTGTGGAATGAATATAGCAGCGGAACTAGATAGATCGGAGCAAGAAAAGGGGAATGCGGCAGTACTTCCGATCATCACTACAAAGGAGAACGGAATCCAAGGCGTTATGGTCCAAGCAAATGAAAAAGAAATCCAAGTTACATGTACAAATTGTAATGAATCTGCACGATTCTTATTGGAACCAGAGGAGAGAGTAGTGGAAAGTCCTATTCTTGATTGGTCAAATGTTTCATTAGTTAACCAGGAGGGCGAACGATGAAAGCTACATATAAGTATCATATTTCAACAGTCTTTCCTCTATGGCGTTGTAATCACATTGTTGTAAAAGAAAATGAAAAGATGGCGAAATACCATTTCTACAAGCAAATTAAACAGCAAGGATTTATTAATATGCCATTCGAACAGTTTGAGCCATTTATCACTTGTGAATATAAAGGTGTCGTTGATATAGCAACCTTGTTTGGTAAAGAAGAGCCGTTCCGGAAGATGTGTAATTTTAGAAGAATCTCATTTGCTAAACGTGGAATGCGTGTCGAAGTCCAGGGAAGAACAGGGACGATTGTCGGAAATTGCAAAAACGATTTGTTTGTTGTCCTAGATGATAATCCTCATAAATTTAGATTCAATCCACATTGGGAGATTGTGTATTTCAATAATGATGGTGAAATTATTAAAGATTATCGTAAAGGAGCATATGCACTATGAGACACGCGTCAAATCTATATGTAATTACTCCGGAAGAAACGCAACAGACTTTTGATATTACGGAGTTATTTGAAATGCAGAAAGAATTAGATAAGAAAATCGGATATAAGGGCAACGATAAGTTAGATATGCTGTTCCGCGCGTTGATGGTTGAGATCGGCGAAGCCTGGAACGAAACAAGGGCCTTTGAAATGTGGAGTACAGGATTTGGAACACCAAAGGATGGTCTATTGAAAGAGCTAGTTGACGGATTCCACTTTCTAATGAACATCGTAATTGAATTAGATCGTCATACGTTAAAACGAAAACTCGTATCTGGTTTTTCAAATCAATACATTATGAAGAAAAATATATTAAGCGTAAATATGCTGTTTGAATGGTATATGCAGGATATTTTAACCGCCAAACGTGCGTGGTGCCAATATAGAGATTTAAACGTAACTCTAACACATTTGCATAAGGCTTTCGGTATTTTCTTCCGCCTGTGTTATTTGTATGGGTACAAATTTGAAGATATTGTACAAGTCTACAAAGATAAAAATAAGGAGAACTCTGAACGTCAGGTGAGCGGATATTGAGTAAAGAGGAGGATGGGTTTTATGAAATCGCCATATGATTATTATATTACGCCAGATGAATATAAAAGAGCAGAAAAGAACGGGATTAGTAGATGTACATTAAATGGTAGAGTTCGTGTTTCTATGTGGGATAAAGAAAAAGCAATTACAGAGCCGTTAACGCATAAGGATAGTCAATGGTCAAGATGGAAAGAAGTTGCGAAAAAACATGGGGTTGGTTACCAAACGTACTATCATCGAGTGAAGAGAGGTTTGGAACCATTTGAGGCTGCTACAAGGCCAGTTATGGAGAAGGGACAGATTTTTCAAAAAGGAAGGACAGCACAAGCACACAAACGAGTATTTACAGATGAAGAGTTAAGAATAGCTGCTTCAAACGGGATTCAATATCAAACTGCACTTTATAGATATAGAAAAGGTGGATGGAACAAAGAAGATGCGATTACTAAACCGCCTTTATCGCTAAAGGAATGTATGAGAAGGGCGAGAGAAAAATCCAGTTGGGAAAGAATTCATTTCGGGAGAGGTCTCGACATTTTAGTTGAATGGAAAAAGGTAAGTTCGAGTTGAACCTGAGCTTAAAGTCAGACCAAATTTGAATTTTATTAAAAATGGAGGAATGAATTATGAATACAGTAACTATTAAATTCGGTCAAGGTACAGAGGCATGGAAGGATATGCAAGAAGTATTGAAGGTTCTACAAGACAAAGGTTACAAATTACACCCCTATGAAGAAATTGGAACTGTAAACCTAGCTAAGAAAATCAATGACGAATTAGTGGATAAAAAACAGCAATTCAATTGTGACATTTGCTTTTTAAATAAGGATATTGAAGAAAAGTCGATTTATCAATTCGATGACTCTGGTGACATTGTAGCGTGTATAGATTGTGAGAAACAAGCATTTGAACAGTCAAAAACCCAAACAAAATAGTTATTTTGGAGGGAAATGAAAGTGGAGAAATGCAATTATGTTGGATGTAAAAATGATGCAACAACCAAAGGTTTTATATTCGCTAGAGATCCACAAGGCAGGAAGCATCTTCCTATAGATGTATACGCTTGCGATAAACATAAAAAGTCTTCCAGTTTTTTTGAATATAAACCTGCTAAAACAAACTAAATTAAATTCTTATTGTACGAGCAAAAATAAAAGAACCCGTTTCTTATGAACGGATTCTTCCCTTAAGGTGTGCAAGGAATACAAGGTAACTGGCCTAGGGAAACCTGTAGAATTCCTTGTGATTGTAATGTATGCAAAGGAATCAATAAGGTTAATGAATTTTAAACAAAATTCTTATTTTAGTAGGAAATATTTAAAGAGAAGGACCCACATTAAGGGGGTGGGTCCTTTTAATGAAGCCAGGCATATATACTAAGTATATAGAGATTAACTATATATTACCAAAAATGGATTGAGATTTCTATGTATTGATTATTGAGAAATAATTAATAAACATTTCATTTTATAGAAAATCAACAAAATAAAACGAGCACCTGTGCCAGAGTGCTCGTTTTATAAAATGACGTCATTCATTATGTTATGTTTGTGAGTCATGAACAATTGAATGATGCGGCAAGTAAGGTTCAAAACAGTTTATGTAGATGCTAATAAGTAGGTGCCTGTACTAAAAAACAGCTAGCAAAAAGCTAACTGCTCTTAAAAAGAAGTGAAGAAATACAAGGGAGGATTATTTGAGTTCGGGCTTATCGCCTATGTATAGTATGCGCCATGTAATAAAGGATATTCAGATTTGTAAAAATAAAAAGAGCACCTTCGAACAGTGCTCTTTCGGAAAGTGTATATTGCATGGAATTCCTGGAAGGTTTTTAAGGAATAAAAGGAATAAGCTCGTTCCTGGAAGGAAGTGGCCATACAATAATATATAAAAATGTCGTAGTAAGAGTGACAATGGAATTATTTAAAATTCAATAAATTAATGATTTGAATAGAAAGTGAGGAAGCAGCATGGGTTACGGAAATAGAGGAATGGCATTTGAACATTTATTAAACATTACTTGTCGTATGTATAAAACAGCAAATGTAGGTATTTTTAATAAACGTCCAACACCGGTAAAAGTTATAAAAACGAATCAAAAAGGTGAGATAACCAAAAGTGCATGGGAAAGTAAATCTACAGTAGATTACGATGGAGTATATAAAGGAAGAGCGGTTTACTTCGAAGCAAAGTCTACAAAAGAAACAAAGAGATTTCCATTAGATAGTATTAGTAGACATCAAATCGATTATTTAAATGATACACAAGCGCAGGGAGCAATTTGTTTCTTTTTAATAGAATTTAGAACAAATCATATTATTTATTTGGTTCCTGTAAATTTAGTAGCGAAATACTATGAAGCTATGCTATATGATGGTGGCCGTAAATCTATTCCAAGGGAAGAATTTGAAAAACATGCGTATGTAGTAGAAAGAACTGATCGTGCTCTAGTAGATTACCTGGTACATGTAGATAAACTAGATTGGTCAATCTGCAGCTGATGGAACAAATAAAAGAAGTTAGCAAAAGAGACATACGTATAAAGATAATAAATTTACAGGACCAATATTGTAATGGATGTGAGCACCAATATAAACCCAGTTATTGTTTACATAATTGTGATATAGGTAAACAGATAAATAAATTAGGTACTGCTTTAGGGGGAACCTATGTAGCAGATCAGCCGAAACGGAGAACGAAAGCAGAATGGGATGTGTTATGTGAGAAAACATTAATAATGCTAGAAATGGGAATGACAAAGGTACAGATAGCAAAAGAACTTGGTATACGAGATCCAAGTTATATAAGTGAACAATTAAAAAAGAGGAATCTAAGATAAAAATTTCACATACCGTATTAAAAGGATAAATAAAAAATAATGCAAGTAATAGTCCACAATTAGAGGGCGTTTGATTATGCATAGGAAAGCAATTCTTCCTATATATAATTCAGCGTCCTCTTTTTATATAAAAGGAGGAACCTGGTATGAAAGATTTAATAGAGCAGTATACCAAAATAAGAAAGACATTAGAAGAATCTAAGGTGGGCGCGACAGAAAAGGATATAAGTATTATTAATGAAATGATTAGTGATATAAATTATTCTCTGGAATGGATGCATACTGCAAAACAGCCAGGTAAAACAAGAGGGATTGAACGTAGAGCTGCGTATGAGCGCGAGAAGCCGTGTGATCCTTTATTAATGCAAAGGTATGTACGTAGTACCGTAATACCCGTGTATGAATGGGATACAGAAGTGAAAGAGAGTGTTATTTCTGAATGGGATCGTATACAGCTAGAAGATGCACTATCAACTCTAACAGAAAGAGAAAAGGAAATATATATAATGTCTAGAGGGTATGGATTTACGCAGGATAAAATTTCCAACCTTTTAAAATTGCAAAGAACTACTGTTCAAGAATATTTAAAACGAGCGGATAAAAAGATTGGTGAGAGAATGAGTGGAAGTCTATTTTGTATAAGATAGGGGCCAAAAAAATTGTACTCTTAAAGACAGTTAATCTACCATCTAATATTATATTTGTATCCGTAATTAAATTGAAAAATAAAATGCAGAATATTCAAATTATTAAATTGTAAATATCTTGAAACCGCGGTTTCAAAGGTAATAATCGTTGGATTTCACTATTTTTCCGCTTTCTGAAGGGTATATATTTTTATAGCTTTATGTATTAAGATAGAGCTGTGCTAGAAAATACCGGTAAAAAAGCATAAATAAGGAAAAGGGATGGGATTAAAAATGAAGACTGTATTAAGAAATATTGTATCGATGGCTCTTGTACTCGCTTTGTTTACAACTTCTTTCGCTGGAATCTCCAAAGCTCAAGAGATTAATAGTGAAGAAGAAAAATTAGTACAAGAAGTAGCTGCTCAATTGAAGTTTGTTATGGAAGAGGCTGCAGTTAAAGATAAATACGGAAGAATAGTAGATATTGATATTGATATGATAGAAAACAAATATGGTAAAACTGAAGAATTAGAACAATTGAGACAAGAAATCCAACGTGTAAATACACCGCCTGGCTATGAAGATCCATTCAAACAAGAAACAGAAGCTGTAGATAGATGTATAGAAAGAAAACTTATAGCAAATTATGTAGAAGTTCTATCAGTAGGTTTTTTAGGTTCTATTATTGCTAATATTACTAACAAAGAATATGAATTAGCAGCTAGAAAAATGATAAAATTAGGCGTCAAAGGTAATTTAGTTAGTTTAGCTGGTCAACTTGCATGGTATTATGGTAAATGTTTATATGAAGAAGAAGGCTGGACTGGTAAAACTTGGTGAGTGATAAAAAACAACCTCTTATTTTCTAGAGGTTGTTTTTTTTGAAGAAAATAACCACATCATGATTTCAAAAAACACTACTATAAATAGTGTTTTTATAAGGTTTTCAAACCAATTAAATTGATTATGATTTGCATAGTTAAAAGCTAGCAATAGAATATACAGTAGGACTATAAAAATTAACGGTCTCTTATATTTGAAACTCAAATTATTCACCCCTTAAATACTTACTTAGGAAAGCTACCTTAATACTATGTTAACTCAAAGTGCAATCATTTTCAGTGATTTTCTATATTTCTCCACATTTGTAACAGCCACCCTTTTTTAATAATACATTCCCATAATAAATTCTCTTTGAAAAAAATGTCGAAATTTGTCGTCAGAATGCCCCCTATATATGAGAGGCCGAAACCAGCTCTTGTAGTTAGGTGATGAGTGAACATATAGCGTTGCTCTTCCTTATCTGCAAGAGGATTTTACTAAACATACGAGTAAGGAGTTGCGTACCTCGCTTTGTATGTAGTTCTTGATTTCAATACGCAAATGGAATAGTCTTCAAAACTTCATTAATTTAAATGGTCTAAACGGAGGAGAGCTTCTGTTCTCCTTTAAGCTGATACCTGCCTACCTTTAGGGTGTCAATTTAAAGGGGTACGGAAAAATGTCCTGATATAAAATTAAAAAATTCCTGGGAGAACTTTTACTTCTCTCCTAGCCACTGACGTTAGGCGCGTAGTCGAAAATGTAAGAGTACGGTGGTTGGGAGAGGGATAAAAGTATGTATATAGGATTCCTTTCTTTTCTATCGAATAGGTAGAGTGGAAAGGAGTGAGGAAATGCCCAGAATGTTAGAAGGATATGAAATAATACCAGGATATGATTTTGACATGTTCGAAAAATGTGATATTTGTGGAGTAACAGGTAAACGTACAGCTCAAATGGATAATCGTGAAGAACGAGAAACTATGACAGTGTGCATAGATTGTTATGAGTTTGATAAAAATCCGGATTTATTCGAATAAGCATCCATAACGGGTGCTTTTTTCTTTGTTATATAGAAATTACAGGATAAACGTGGATATGAACAAAATGTGCATTGTTAGTTGTAGGGAAAGATAAGCGCAAACGTGTTGCATTTAATAAGAAGCAGGTAAATAGAAACACGAATAGCCCAACGACGGCTTTGATTTTAAAATCGTTTCCGTTGGGCAATAACATCCAAACTCCGGATCTGTTATGTACATATTCACATGTTACTTTCAGAGCGCGCTCTTTATTCGTGAGCGTTTCAGAAACACGCAAAGGATATTTTTACGGCGCCAACCTTTTTTCCTACTTTGCATACTATCGTTATTAACTAAATTTAGTAGTTTTATACATGAGGTGATACATATGGAATTAGAATTATTAAATGATTTAACAACAGAGTTAAAGACACGTATTTTATCTGATGCAGTTACATGGGAGTTAATTAATGTTATTGTATTAGATCATTTAGAGAGAATGACAGATAAAGCAAAAATGAATGAATTGGGTATAGGGATGTATGGTGTTAAATGGGAAGATGTTAATTTGAACCCATATGCAGCACTAGATAATGTTATTGGTGTTAATGATGCTCATCTTATTAGCGGCCTTTCTCCTGGTCATATAAAGAATCTATGTGCAGCAGGTGCTATTGAATCTAAAAAGGTAGGGAATACGTGGATTTTAGATAATGAGAGGTTTAGAGTGTGGTTTGAATGTTCTCAATTAAACGAAACAAACTCAACACAACCCAAATATTGTAAGGGGTGATGGTATTGCCAAATATACAATATACTGCTTATGCAAATAATGATAGTAAAGATGCTACAGAATATGTAAATGCATTAGCTTATATATCTTCATTTTTATTAGCTTGTTCTGATCAGAAGATTATTGATAAATTGCTAACTCAATCCAATGAAAAAGAAACGGAACTAATTAAAGGTATTTTGAGTGGATTGCAACTGCGTTTGTCCGAAAATTAGTGTCTCAAAAACAAAACATTATGAGACACTGAATATATGGGCCTTAAAACCTATAAAAATGGTATAACAAATGTATCAAAACTATGTCTCAATTAATAATTGATTTTGATACAGGAATTTGATACACTTTTTATATCAAATAACAAGGGATGATGGTGCATGATATTCGGATATGCTAGGGTTTCTACTAAAAAACAAAATTTAGATATGCAATTGGATGAATTAAACCGTTATGGTTGTGAAGAAATAGTTACAGAAAAAGAAAGTGGAGCGAAAAAGGACAGAAAAGAGCTTCAATTATTACTTGGCAAACTTCGTAAAGGTGATACATTGGTTGTTTACAAGTTAGATCGTTTAGGAAGAACCATGCACCAGTTAGTTAATTTATTGCAAGAATTTAATGATAAGGAAATTCACTTTGTTTCTATTAAAGATGGTATTGATACATCTACAACAATGGGAAGGTTTTTATTTCATATATTTGGTGCAATGGCTGAAATGGAACGCGAGGTTATTAATGAACGCGTTGTTAGTGGTGTAGCTGCTGCAAAAGAACGAGGAAAACAAGGTGGTCGCAAACGTGCTCATACTCCGGAACAGATAGAGGGTATGCTAAAAATGGTTGAACAAGGGTTACCTAAAGTTGATGTCTGTAAGATGTTCAATGTTTCAAGGGCAACTTTATATAGATACATAAATGAAGAAGAAAAAAATACGAAAAATTTAAAGTAGCGAATTCGCTGCTTTTTTATTTTGTGAAGCGATTAGCGTGAGGTGGTGTAAATGGAAGAAGAAACTATAAACGTTCCTACATGCTCTGTTTGTAATGAGCCGTGCATGTGGACATTAAAAATGCCATTAACTATTACTCATTTTGATAAAACATATCTCCGTGAAGCAAATACGGATAATGCTCATATATGCATTGAGTGTTTAGAGAAGGAAGTGCAAACAATTGGATAAGGGGGCAGGTGTTATGTAATTATGGCCAGACAACGAAGTCCAGACCGTAACAAAGCGTATGAAATATTTAAAGAACATGATGGTGATATTACGAATCGTAAAATTGCTGAATTGTTGTCTACATCCGAAAAAACTGTAAGTGAAAAAACGGTTGGAGGATGGAAATCTAAAGATGGATGGATAGACAAATTAAATGGAGTACTCCATAAAAATGAACGGAGTACTCCAAAGAAAGATACGGAGTACTCCAAAAAGAAACCAGGAGCACCCAAGGGTAATAAGAATGCTGTAAACAATCGTGGTGGAGCACCCAAGGGTAATAAAAATGCTGTCGGTAATTCCGGTGGCGCTGCTCCACTACGTAATGGTAATGCTGCTACTCATGGTTTATATAGAAAGTACTTACCGCAAGAAATATATGATTTAAAAGAAGAATTAAAAGAAGCAGTTAACAACGATTCCTTAACAATCATTTGGGATAGTATTATGCTGCAGTACACTCAAATCATTCATGCTCAACGTATTATGTTTGTTAAAGACAACGAAGACATGACCAAAGAACTGCGGAAAAATAAACTTACGGAAAGCGGCTATGAGGAAGAGTGGGAAATTCAATTTGCTTGGGATAAGCAGGCCAGTTTCTTAAATGCTCAATCGAAAGCAATGTCAACGCTAGTAAATCTAATTGAAAAATACGATAGATTAGCTAATACAGAAGAACAAAAACTACGAATTGAGAAACTCAAGAAAGAGATCGCTGCAATTAAAGTTGATGGTGATACGAATCAGAATACAGAAGACTGGAAAGAGTCTCTTATGAAGATAGCAGAGCGCAGACGAAAACAAAAGGAAGCTGAAGCTAATGAGTAATACGGCTTTTAGTGAATTTATGGAGATTATCGATGTTTATTGGGATGATCCGGTTGCGTTTGCCGAGGATATGCTGGGTTTTTATCCGGATGAATGGCAGAGAAAAGTTCTTATGGATTTGGCACAAAGTCCAAAGGTTTCAGTGCGTTCTGGCCAAGGGGTTGGTAAAACAGGTCTTGAGTCAGTTGTTGTTATCTGGTTCCTCTGCTGTAGGCCGAATCCAAAAGTTATTTGTACAGCTCCTACAAAGGAACAGTTATTTACTGTACTTTGGGCCGAAATAGCCAAATGGTTAGAAGGAAGTGCAGTTAAAAATCTTCTTAAATGGACTAAAACACGAGTATACATGATTGGTAGTGAAGAACGTTGGTTTGCTACTGCTAGAACAGCAACTAAGCCGGAGAATATGCAAGGTTTTCACGAAGACTATATGTTATTTGTATGCGATGAAGCTTCTGGTATAGCAGATCCTATTATGGAAGCCATACTCGGTACTTTATCTGGTGCAGAAAATAAATTGTTTTTATGTGGAAACCCAACAAGAACAAGCGGTGTATTTTATGATTCTCATAATCGTGACAGAGATTTATATAAAATACATAAAGTCTCTAGCTTAGACAGCCCTCGAACCAGTAAAGACAATATAGAAGTATTGAAAAAGAAATATGGTGAGGGTTCAGATGTTTGGCGTGTACGTGTACTTGGTGAATTTCCTAAAGCGGAAGCAGACGCTTTTATTCCACTAGAAATTGTAGAGCAAGCAGCATCTTGTAAAGTGGAGCCGACTGGTGAAACACTTGACTTAGGTGTTGACGTTGCGCGATTTGGTGATGATGAAACTGTAATTGCTCCAAGGATAGGGAATAAAGTCTTTAAATTATTAAACCACTATAAACAAGATACAATGGAAACTGCTGGTCATGTATTGAAATTAGCTAAGGAATACATGGCAAAGTACAAGCAGTTAAAAAGAGTGGATATAAAAGTCGATGATAGTGGTGTTGGTGGTGGTGTTACGGACAGATTGAAAGAAGTTATTAAATCTGAACGATTACCATTCAAAGTATATCCGGTTGTGAATAACGGGAAGCCGCTTGATGATGAGCATTATGATAATGCAGGTACAGAAGGTTGGGCCGTTGTAAGAGATTTACTTGAAGAGAATATGAAAGCATTTATACAGGGTGAAGAACCTACAATGGAAATTCCAAATGATGAAAAAATGATTTCTCAATTTTCTAGCCGTAAATACAGAATAACAAGTAGAGGTAAGATTGCATTAGAGCGAAAAGAAGAAATGAAGAAACGCGGATTGCAATCACCCGATAGAGCAGATGCTATAGTTCTAGCCTTCTATAAACCGAAAGTAGTTATGGGTGGGAAGGTTAAAAGAGTGTAGTCGGACATTTATTGTTCGGCTATTTCTTTTGCTCTCTATTAATAGAAGAAAGGAGGACACACAAACGATATGAGCAACAAGAAAACCATTAAGAATGTAAAAGTATTTGGTATTAATAAAGCAGCAGATGACCCAAAAAATAGGGAAGACAACAGTAAGCAAATGACTGTAGATCCATTCGCGCAAATATATGGTGATAAAGGGTTGGTTAAACCACCTTATGATATGTCGGTGCTGTTGGAAATAAAGGAAAGTAATCCAATCCATTCTGCTTGTATTAGCGCAAAAGTCGATGATATTGCAGGTGTTGGTTTCGACTTTGCTCCTTTTGAAGAAGTGAAAGAAGCGAACCAGGAGCAATATAAAAGGTTAAAAGAATTTATGCGGAATTGTAATCCAGAAATGACGAGCTCAGAAATTCTTAGAGCTGTATGGGATGATTATGAAACTGTTGGCTGGGGGATTATCGAAGTTGTTCGGAATCAAAAAAACGAACCATCGGAACTGTACCATATTCCGGCGCATACGGTTCGTGCTCATAAGGATAAAGTCCGATTTGCTCAAATTGTAAATAACAAAGAACGATGGTTTAAAAAGTTCAATTATCCCGATGATTTCTGTCTTGCTGATGGTAGGGCGATAAATGCAGAGGATGTTGCAGAAAGCGGAACAGAAAAAGCTGGAGAAGTAATTGTTATTCGTAAATTTGGTTCTCGTTCTTCTTATTATGGGATACCTAATTATGTTAGTTCTATCGGCTCGATAGTTGGATCTCAAGCAGTAAGAGATTACAATATTAACTTCTTTACAGGAAAGACAATTCCGGATGCTCTGCTATTTCTTGAGGGCGTTGATGAAATAGATGATGGAACGGAAAATGAACTAAAAGCATTCTTCTCTGCAGAAACAAAAGGAGAACATCATAAATTGGCCGTTGTCCCTGTACCGCCAGGGGCAAAAGCTAGATTAGAAAAAGTTAGTCCAGATGTAAAAGAAGGCAGTTTTCGTTTATATAAGCAGGATAGCGCAATGGAGATATGTGTGGCTCATCGTGTGCCACCTTATCGTATCGGTTGGGCTATGACAGGCTCATTAGGACAAACGACCGCTAAAGAAATGAACGAGATGTACAAGCGTTCTATTATTGAGCCTGGACAAGGAATATTAGAACATCGATTAAACTATCAATTGTTCCGTGTATTTGGTGAAATACTCGGTGGACTAGATTGGCATTTCAAATTAAACGAAATTGATACAGATGATCGTGAAGCTGATATGCAATATGCGGCAGATGGATATGAGAAACGTATATTAACACGCAATGAATCTCGTAAAGTAGTAGGTTATGAACCTGTAGCAGATGGAGATACATTCTTTGAAGGTGGTCCATCCGTTTCTCAAATAGAACCAATCGCAAAAGCTGCAGATAATGAGCAAGATAACTTAATTGCTATTAATGCATTTAGGGAAAAGCATGAAGAAATAGAGAAAACTATGCAAAAGAAGGTAGCTGATTTTTTTCAGAGCAGGGAAAACGGCTCTTAAACCTGCTTCCCGTAATTCGTATTAATAAAGCAAATGAAGAGATTGATCTTGTAATTGCAGAAGCAGAAGTTGATGAATTTCTGGATAGTGTTGATTGGGATGAGGAACGACAAATGTTTGTCGATGAAGTCACGGACACACTACAGGATGATGTAACAGAGTTTGTACAGAGTACTATAGCTTCTAATGGTTTAACCTGGATGGTATTAGATCCAATTGGTGACGTTGCTGCAAAATGGGTAGCTACTTACGCTTTTGAATTAGCAAAAGGAATCCATGAAACCACTAAAGATAGATTAAGGGAAACAATGCTAAAGAATCTTAGTGAAGGAATGGGTGTCGATGCATTAAGTGTTTCTATTGCAGATGTGATGTCAGAAGCAAGTAACTATAGAGCAATGATGATTGCGCGCACAGAAACAACATATGCAATGAATTACGGCAATTTAATTGCTTATAAGGGTGCAAATAGAAATAAGAAAACATGGCTTACAGGAAACGATGAGCGTGTTTGTAAAGAATGTGGTGGTTTACATGGGGAAACGGTAGGTATTGATGATCTATTTAGTAATGGAAAGATGTGTCCGCCAGCTCATCCGCATTGCCGCTGCACTATGATTTCAGAAGAGTAATAAAATACACCTATTCGATTGGGGTTTCATCGTCAAAACGTATGCGGCTTTAAATTGGCTATTATGCGTTTTGACAGTGGAACCCCAATATTTATAGGGAAGGAGGTAAAACGATGGGATACGAACTAAAAAACGCCAATATCAGCTATGTTTCATTAGTTACAAAGGGCGCTAATGGTCGTCAATTCGCCATTATGAAAAGCGAATCTGCTAAACAACCAAATATATCAAAACAAGTTCCAATCCTTAAAACAGAGGAAGAGAAGCAGCTTGTTACAGGTGTGGTATATGAACCGGATGTAGAAGATTCACACGGGGATAAAATGACCGCAGAAGAAATTGAAAAGGCTGCTTATACCTTTATGGAAAATTACCAACACATCGACAAGCAACATGATGAAATCGCTGGTAAAGGGACAGTTGTTGAAAACTGGATTGCTAAAAGTGATATGACAGTAGGCGAACAAGAAGTACAAGCAGGAACATGGCTTATGACTGTTCGTGTTGATGATGCAGACACCTGGGAAGAAATTAAAAAAGGTGAAGTTACCGGTTTTTCTATGGGTGGATTTGGTGAACGTGTAGAAATCGCTAAGACTGATGATTTTACCCATGAAGATAAAGGCCTTATTCGAAAGATGTTAGATTTCGTTAAAGGTGAAAATCACAAAATTACAAAAGGCGAAGTGAAAGATCGTTTTATTGATGAAAAACAAAAGCGTGATTTACGAGCTGTATTTAATTTGTTTGAAGATGTGTTTTATTGGGAGATTTGGGAAAGTAACCCCGATATCGACCGAATGAAGGCTGCTCTTGATGATATGAAGGACATACTTTCTTCTATTAAAGGTGGTTATACCATTGCGAAATCGGAAGACAGTGTACAAGCAGAAAGCATCGTTTTAGAAAGTATTAAAAAAGCGGGGAAAGTATTATCCCAAAAGAATCATACAAAATTAGATGAAGCATTAGCTTTAATTACTGAAATAAAAGAAGCTGCTTCACCACAGGAGGAAGATGAAATGAAAGCAGAAGATATTGCAGAGATTGTTAAACAAGCAGTAGAACCACTAGCTACTAAGTTAGAAAAGATTGAAAAACAGGTGAATGGTGAAGAGGTAGAACCGACGCCAGAAGAGCAAACAGAGGAAGAAAAAGCTGCAGCATTTATTCAAAAAGCATTAGAACCAATTACAAAGCGGCTTGAAAATATCGAAAATGCTGCTTCTATCCGTAAAGGTTTAGATCCAGATGAAGAAGTTACACCAGGACAACAACCAATAAAAAAATCAGTATTCTCAAATTTAAACTTGTAATATAAGGAGGAATAAACAATATGAACAATCAACAATTATTAAATCGTTTATCTAAAATTGAAAAGACAATTACTACAGGTTCAGTTTCTTCTGGTTTATTAAATCCAGAGCAAAGTAAAGAATTCTTTAGAATGGCATTTGACGCAACACCATTCTCTCAATTACATCGAAAAGAGATGCGTAAAGCAAAACAAGGTGTACTTGATAAAGTTGGTATTGGCGGCCGCATTCTACGTAAGAAAACAGAGAATAAAGATGAGGATTACCGTGCAGGTGTTAATACATCAACTATTCCATACAATACAAAAGCACTTCGTCTACCTTGGGAAATTACAGAAGAAACGCTGCGTGAAAATATTGAAGGTGAAGGCTTTGAAGATACTGTAATGACACTTATGTCAACTCAAACAGGTATTGATTTAGAGGACTTACACTGGAATGGTGATGTAGAATCATCTGATCCATTTTTATCAATTAACGATGGCTGGTTGAAGAAGATTCTAAAATCAAAAGAATCGCATATTATTGACCACGCTAAACTAGTAACTGGTACAGGGGAAGAAGCAAAAGCTAATGGATTTGGTAAAGGTTCGATCTTTGCTTTATCTGGTGTAATGCCAAATAAATATAAAAATAGTAATCTACGTTGGATTATGTCACCAAATCGTAGAGAAAAATGGATTGAATATTTAACAAACCGTCCAACTGGAGCGGGAGACGCTGCGTTATTAGGAGCTGGCGATCAAGTAAATAAACCAATGGGTTATGGGATTGTTACAGTTCCTTCTTTATCAGATGACATTATTATTCTTGCAGATCCACGTAACTTTATTGCTGTTAATACCTATGAAACTCGCATTCGTAAAACAACAGAAGGTAAATCTGCAGTAATGGAAGATAAACGATTCTATGTAATTCACTTTGATGATGATGCAGTAATTCAAGAAATGGATGCAGTAGCAATCCTAACAAATATTCCGGATACGTTTGGAGCTTAATATCCAGGCGTATTTTTTATGGGAATAAACCCTTTGTTATTAGGGTTTTGAATGTATACTTTTTTATTATTTTCTTGTTTTTAATAGAAAATGAGTTAAGGACAATAAAACCAACAATACGAATGTAAACTTTCATACAATAGTTTACATTCGTGAAAGGGGTGTTAATTATGAAAGTAGTTACGCTGCGATACGGTGGCACTTACACCGCTTATGGACAAAAGTTTAAGAATGGCCAAGAAGAAACAGTTGCAAATGAAAAAGCCGATTACCTTGTAAGTACTGGACATTTTGAACTTGTAAAAGAAGTCGATAAGAAGGAGAAAGAAACATAATGGATATTACCTTGCAGGACATTAAAGACCGCGTAAATGTGCAAAAGATGCCTGATACAGTAGTTCAAGAACTAATAGATTACTATGCAGTTATTACTAGAAAGTATTTAAGAGTTAAGCCAGAGAATCCAATGAAAGAAGTCATTCAAACAAGTAAACTAGCGTGGCTTTCTTTTCCTGCTGAATCTATAGCAAAAGTCACTCATGTTAGTTCGAAACAAGATATGACCGATTCTATTACTGTAAATGGCCGTATTGTTTATGGTTTATCCGAAAATCAAATGTATGAATTCGAATATAAGATACAAGATTATGATGATCTGCAGGTACTTATGAAGAAATGTATTATTGATTTGGTTGTTTCAGCAGTAGTTCGTGCTAACTTACAACGAAAAGGTATGAAGACATCGGAGAGTATTGGCGATTATTCGTACCAGATTAGCCCAGAAACGCTGGATGAACCAGCAACAAACAATAAGATACTCAATGGTTTAAAAGGGTTTAGAGCAAGAGTTAAGCCGGTGATGGCCACATGAACGAAATGTATTTCGATGATGGTGGAATGGATGATTTATATATTCATGAGGTAGTTGTAAAACGAAAAAAGAAAAAGAAGCAATCCTCTGGTAACTATGCAGAAGTACCAGAGGACGTTTACGAGAAGATGATTTGCCGTGTAACTACTAATTCTGCTACAGATAATGAGAGATTTAAGCGTGATAAACAAAATTTTGATACAACCTTTAAGATATATGCACCTGCTTCTTACATAATTAAACCCAATGATCTTATTCGTTTCAAAAATGAAGATGTGGGCATTGATTTTACATTTGAAGTAAAAGGAGAGCCGCGTAATCCTGCATTTATGAATCATCACATTGAAATTTATTGCGAAAAGGTATGATTCTAAATGGCGAATTCAGTAGAAATTGAGTACTCAAGTAATATGGAGCAAGTAAAGAAGCATATTAACGCTATGTGTGTTGAAAAAGTCACAGCCGCATCTATTCATTTGCAAAATCAAGTTAAGAAGAACCTCACAGGTAGCCGTAGCGGTAAGCAATATAAAATACCTCATACGAGTCGTAAATATACTGCTTCTAAACCAGGTGAAGCTCCTGCTGTTCGTACCGGTGACTTGTTAAATTCGATTAAATACAATGTTAAACGGTCGCAATCAGAGGTATTGGGTGCAGTAGGGAGTGATTTAAAAAAAGCAATATGGCTTGAAGCTGGTACAAGTCATATTGAAGCTCGTCCATTCCTATTAAAAACGTTTGAAAAAGAACGTAGAGAACTTAAAAGAATGATGGGAGGGCAATAGATGTCTAACGCTATTGCAGCTATTAGAATGCTTGTAGAGAACGATGAAATAATAAAAGATAATCTATCAGAGTATGGTGAAGGCGAGGACAAAGGGCCTGCTCTTTCATTCCAAACTGCACAAGATGATATGGAAATGCCTTATGTAGTGATGAGAATTGAAGCAGATAATCCGGATGATGTTGAAATTATAGATCGTATGATTCTAAATTTCGATGTGTATTGTGATAATGGGGATTATGATAAGGCAAAGTTAATTGCTACACGTATTGAGAAGTTACTAGATAGAGAAGTGGGTTTAAAAGATGATGGGATACTTTCTATACATCGTGCAGGGAAACTGCCGGTACCGGATGAAGACCCATCTATCATTCATATAAATGCGAAATTTCTTGTCCGAACCATGCGAACGGACTTGTATTAGGGGGTAGGACAAATGAGCTGGAAATTAATTAATGGTGTCCGTGAAGGGACTACAGATAATTTTGTTATCGGTCCTGGTGTCATGTACAAAGGATTTAAAAGTGTAAAAGAATTAGGTGAGCTTGTAGGAGCGACTACAGGCGGAACTAAAGTGGGTTTTGATCGTGAGTATTATGATGCAGATATTGATGGTGTGCTAGGTAAAATGGTACGTGGTAAGTGGTTATTAAAAGATGAACCACATGTAGAACTTACATTAGTAGAGTTCACAAAAGAAAACCTGCAGTTAGCTTTACCTGGTATGACGGTAGATAGTACAACTGAAGAAGAATACGATATTATGAAACCTTCAAATGATATTCCAGATTCAAATTATCATGATATTGCACTCATTGGTATGATTTCGGGTAGTGAGCTACCAGTTATTTTTGTAATTCGTAATGCAATGGTAGTTTCCTCTATTGAAGTAGATCTTAAAGACGGTAAAGGAACGGTTGGTTTGAAATGTAAATTTATTGGTCATTACAGTGAATCTGCTCCAACTACACCACCATACGAAATCTATTTACCAAAGAAAAAGAAAACAACAGTACAAAAAGCACCGGCTACCGCATAAATGGTAGTCGGTTTTCTATTACATAAAACGAGCTAAATGCTAAAAGGAGAGAACAAAATGGCTTCTATTTTAGAAAAAATGATGAATACCGGTACAGAAATTACAATCCTAGGCGAAAAAGTAGCAATGCGCCGATTAAATGTAACGGATGTTTGGCGATTTGCAAAAATTATTTCAAAGGTTGGACGCAGTGCGATGGCTAACTTTGCTGGCTTCGGTAAGGATAAGCAAGAAATGGATGAACTAACTAAAGCTGCTGAATCTCTTCCAGAAGAAGAAAAACAAGCGCAATTATCTGCACTTAAAGAGAAGCAACAACAAAAAGGATTAGAATTTGCTTTCCGTGTTCTAACGATGATCCCTGCTTGCGAAGATGATTTTACAGAGTTCTTTGCTAGTTTATTAAAAGTGAAAGCAGAAGAATTTAGACAGTTCCCTCCGGAAGCAATGGTTGCTGTTATACAGGGCCTATTAGAAAGTGAAGACTTAATGACTTTTTTCAACCAGGTCAAGGGACTCGTGAAAGTTCAGAGCGAGAAATGGAGCCAATCAGCAGTAATTCCAGCAGCAGCTCCGATTCAAGCGTAAATGAAAATTCAGATGAATATTTAGAAGAAGCCGAACAAAACATGTTACGTGCTTTCGACAAGATCCAAAAGCGGTATGGATGGACAGATGAATATGTCTTATCTATACCGTATTCGCGTTTAATGGACCTATTTTCTTTAATTGCACGAGAAGAGCAGCAAGAAGAACTAAATGAGTGGAAGAAGATGGCGTTCATTGGCTTTCAAACTCGTCAACTAGAAGAAGGTACTACTTTTAATGATTATCTTCAAGCTTTTGGACTAACTGACACCCAGGACAATAAAGAGTCATCTTATGAAATGGGTGAAGTATGGACGAAAGAAGAGTGTGAAGCGCATGTTGAGCAGATTATGGCTCAATTCCAGGAAGACGACGATGAAGAATAAAATGGTTATCGGCCCCAGAAGGGGGTGCGTAAATGTTAGCTGAAATGTTCCAACTGTTCGGAACGATTGGTATTAAAGCAGAAGGCGCTTATAAAGATTTACAACAGTTTGAAGATCGAGTACAAAAGACTGCAAATGGAATGCATGATAAATTCCAAAAAGCAGGGGAATCAATTAGTCATGTAGGTAACAAAATGAAAGATGTTGGTACAAACATGACAACGGGCGTTTCCTTACCTTTAGCTGGTATCGGTGCTGCCGCTGTAAAAGTGGCTTCTGATTTCGATACTTCTCAAAGAAACATCCAATCTTCTTTAGGTCTTACTGAAAAAGGTGCTGAAAACCTTGGTAAAATCGCAAAAGAAACTTGGAAAGATGGATTTGGCCAAAGTATTGAAGAAGTGGATCAGTCTCTTATAAAAGTGTATCAGAATATGAAAGACGTTCCTCACGAAGAATTAGAAGAAGCTACAAAAAGCGCTATGACATTGGGTAAAACATTTGATTCTGATATCAATGAAGTAACTCGTGGTGCAGGGCAGTTAATGAATCAGTTTGGTATTTCTTCAAAGGAAGCATTCGATTTATTTGCTGCTGGTGGACAAGAAGGTTTGAACTATTCAAATGAAATGTTTGATAATGTGGCCGAATATGCGCCATTGTACAAACAAGCCGGCTTCTCTGCTAACGAGATGTTTACCATTATGGCAAACGGAACTCGTGACGGCAGTTATAATCTCGATTACATTAACGATCTCGTAAAAGAGTTCGGTATTCGTGTGCAAGATGGTTCTAAAGGCGTATCTGATGCCTTTGCAGAAATGAGTCCAGCAACTCAAAAGGTTTGGGACAATTTCAATAAAGGTAAAGGAACTTCTGCAGATGTGTTTAATGCCGTCTTAGGTGATTTAGGTAAGATGGACGATAAAGTAAAAGCAAACCAACTTGGTGTTGCAGTATTCGGTAGATGATAAGTTGTGCCGAATTAAAATCGCGGTATGAAGCAAAGAGGGTGCGAATCCTAATTTGAACCGAAGGCTATACAAAGTGTAGTCAGGGGCAGAGCATAGAGGGTGAAAAGATATAATCCCTCCACGAGACCGCGACACTTTAATAGTGAAAACGTATGCCGAGCTTACACTAATATGAAGTGTAAGAAGTAAGGGATAAAAAGCCTTTACGATAACAAAATGACAAAATGGGAAGACATGGGTGCTCAAGCTGTCTTAGGTCTTAATAATGCAAATGGTGCGTTAGGCGATGTCGAGGGCACAATGGGGAAAATGCAGAAGACGCAGCAAGAAGCTTTTGGTGTTCGTTGGCAAAAGTTAATGCGTACTACAATGGCATCTTTAGAACCATTAGGACAAGCTATTTTAGATATTGCAGAAGTGGCACTCCCTCCAATTATTAAAGCGGTAGAATTTGCTGCAAAGGCATTTAGTTCTATGCCTAAGCCGATTCAAATTGGTATTGTAGCAATTTTAGGTATGGTCGCTGTATTAGGTCCATTAGTCGCCATGATGGGATTTATGACAAGTGGGGTTGGTGCATTTGTTGGTTCATTAAGATTCCTAGTACCGATACTTACTAAAGTACCATTATTATTTACAGGTATTCTTAAAGTCGGCCCTAAACTTATCGGTATGTTTGGTGGAATTGGGAAAGCTCTAGCGCTGTTGGGTAGATCCATGATGACCTTACTGATGAATCCCTGGACGATTGCCATACTAGCAATTATAGGATTAGTATATCTAATTTATAAAAACTGGGATGACATCGTAAAATACACCAAGAAAGCAGTTAAATGGATTGGTGATGTCTGTTCTAAAGCTTGGGACGCAACCGTAAAAGGTGCAAAAAAGGCATGGAATGGTTTAGGTAAGTTCTTCTCTGGATTCTGGGAAGGTACGAAAAAAATATTCAGTTCTGCAATGTCATTCATAGGTAAAATATTTTCTAAAGCTTGGGATGGTTATGTAAAAATAGTTAAATGGTATTTTAACTTGTTGAAAAATATAATCGAATTCGGTTGGAATGCTATTAAATTCATCTTCAAATTTGCATTAGATGGATTGAAAAAAATTGTAGATGGCACATGGAAATTCATTAAGAATAGTGTCCAAAAGGCAGTTAACACCTGGAAGAAAATTTTCTCTACTGGATGGAATGCTATTAAAAGAATTTTCTCTATGGCTTTAGCAATAATAAAGCAGTACGTAAAAACCGAATTCGAAAAAATGAAAAATACAATATCCAGTGTTTTTAATACGATTAAGGAAATTGTAAAGAAAGCCTGGGACGCAATTAAATCAACCTTTACTACAGTATTAAAGTTCTTAAAAGATTTTGTGAAATCTTCTTGGGAATCTATTAAAGATACAATTTCTAGCGTTATGAACACAATTAAAAATGTGATTCAATCGGCTTGGAATTTTATAAAGTTTACAATCATTAATGCAGTTCGTGAATTTGTTGGGTTTGTAATTACTAATTTCAACAAATTATATAACACGATAACTGATGTTGTGGGCGGTATAAAAGAATTTATTGTTAGTAACTTTAAAACTATAAAGAAAGCAATCACTGGTGCATTTACAGGGGTTGTAGATACTGTAAAAGATGTATTCAGTAAAGTTGGTTCTATAGTAAAAAATGTAGCAAAAGATGCAGTTAGCTGGGGAAAAGATATTATTGCCGGTATTGGTGAAGGTATGTCCGGTATGGCAGATTGGCTTATAAAAAAAGCTAAAGGAGTTGTTTCGGGGATACCTAAAGCCGTATTAAAGTTCTTTGGTATCCGAAGCCCATCCCGGTTAATGATGGAATACGGGGGCTATATTACAGAAGGTCTTGGTGTAGGGATGGAAAAAATGATTCCTGCAGTAGACAAAGCTTCTGAACTATTAAATAAAGCTGTCGTTCCACCTAAACCAATGAAACTAGTAACCGATGTATCTAATCAAATTGGACAAATGGGCGCACGTTCTGCTGATCTAATCGGTAAAACTGCACATCCATTTGCTGGACAAACCCACGTCGAGAAGAAAACAGATAAAGGCGTTTCAATTCAAAATGCTACATTTAAAGTCTCTGTTGAAAAACTACAATCTGCAGATGACTTTGTAAAAATGAGAAAGCTGCTACAAAACGTAGTTGCTGATGATCTAATGGGAATGGCGGTGCGAAATGTATGAGTATATTAAAAACATTGCATAGAAGAGGTGGTTCATACCATCTCTTAGGAAAGGCTGCAGAGTTAAAAGACACAATACGATATACCATTGATTTCTCATGGCCAGGGACATATAACTTTTCGTTTTTGTCCCAGGTTCCTATTGGTTCTGATGGCATGTTACCAGATAAGTACTTTATTGTTCGGGTAAATGGTATTGAAAGATTTAGAGCAAGAGGACCTTATGACTGGGAAGCAAGAGAAATCTTTGTAGGTGCAGGGCCACAAACAATTGAATTTACAACAATCGGTTATGGTTCCTCTGACATAGCATATATACGCGACGTACATTACTATGCATTTGGGCATGTACCTAATATCGAAAAGATTGAACAAACAAAATTACCAAAATCACTAGATGGCTTAAAATTACATAATGTCATGCATGGATACCCGCGTTCTCAAAGTGCAGGTAGCAAAGGTTGTGAAGTAGAATTCACTGTACTATTTAAAGATATCAGTTATTGGCGTGATTTCATGAGGGAAATATACCGTCCTCATATTATTACTGGTGATTACGGTACCTACGGGGGTATAATTCCGCCGAATGAAGTAGATGCAATACGAAAAGGAACGTTAGTCATAGCAAAATGTAAATTAATATCTATGTCACAAGCAGGAATAGGAGTTGATGGAATGTGAGAGAAGGATCTATTTCTTTAATTAGAATGTTGGGGAGCTATTTCCAGGTTGGGAATAACTCCCCTAATTTAATTGTTTATATGAAAAGAAGAGACTCTTCTTCTTACGTACAAATACAACACCGTGTAATAGGCTTAGAAGTGCAGGAGAACGCAGATCAGTTTGCTAGTACATTTACTATTACCTTTGCGAATGAATACGGTCAAATGGCTCCTGATAACTGGTATGGTAAGTTCTCTTCTATTTCAGAATGGTTTTATAACAGTGAGGTAACAAATACAAACCAGCTATATCCGCAGACTGAATTTAAAGTGTCTATTGGCTACGGTGAGGAAGCATTACCTTATATACATGGTTTCGTATCTGATGTGAAGGTAAATGCCGAAAGCGGCACGATTTCAGTTACCTGCACTACATCCTATAAGAAGGTTTTACATAAATCAGTAATCCCAACACCTGGATCAGATGAAATTGTTGCACCTACCGGTAATGTTTATGATGTTGTGAAGTTCTTCTTTGAAAAAGCAGGAGTTACATTGCACGGTAACAGAGTAAATATTCCTGGAACCAATCAGAGCTGGATTGTAGAAGGAGCAACCGGTAAGAGGTTTCAAAAATGGGATGAAATTGTTCGCGATATTATAGATACAACATTCCACTATATTAAACACGAACCAGACGGAAGTTGTACATTTATGAAAATGCCAGACTACGCAATTAATGAACCTGCAAAGTTTAGTTTTAGAGAAGGGGAAAACCTTATCTCTTTAGATATGCAGCTAACCGACCAGGATATAAGTAATAGTATTGTTGTTAAATGTGGAGATTACGCAAACGGATTTCTTAATTCGTTTCTATTAAAAAATGTATCGCAGGGTGATTTACGAGAGGAAATGATAGAAGTGCCCTGGGCAACAACATTCTTTGCAAGAAGAGCAGTTGCTGCAGCTTATCATTTAAAAGCAATTCAGAAGTTCAGAACATTAACAGTAGCAGTAGTTGGTGATCCAAGGATTCAATTATTTGATGTTATTTCTGTTTACAATAGAGATTCTGGCCAACAGTGGAATTACTTTGTTAAAGGGATTAATACAATGATTTCTGCAGATGATGGATTCTATCAAACTTTAGATTTAACTGTTAACTATGGGTATGAGCCTGCTCCCTATACAGATATAACCGGTATTACCGTAAATGTAGATACATTACGTTTAAAACTTTGGGATTGGGATTTAGAGGATGGCGATTTATTAAATATTTACTGTAATGATAAATTAATCGAAGAAAATTATTTCATCCGGAACAATCCAACGTATGTAGATATTCCACTTGAATACGGCGTGAATATTATTGTATTTGAAGCAGTGCGAAACCCAAAAGGGATTCTTACTGGACGATTGCAAGTACTGGATACACAAAATAATATCCTGTTCGATTATGGTTCTTTACCAGATTTATCATTTCCTCGGGTAAATCAAGATGCAAATCACTATTATATCCAGCGTCCAGCCAAAACATGGTCTGTTACGAGGGTTAACTAGGGGTGATTCTATGATAATGCAAAAAAACTTATATGATCCAATCATGTATTTGATGAAAGGATTAATCGATAGACAAATATATACCGGTGGTAAGCCAATGCCTGGGAATGACCCAAATGACGTATTTAAAGAAGGTATGACCGAAGGATATACACTTATTCGTGACGGTGCTCGTTTATCTGCAGTCGATGGAGATAAATATTTACACTACGATTTAGCTTTTAATGCACATGGCATGTTAGAAAAAGTCCTTGTCTCCCATAAAGTAACCGGAAAAGAGATGGAGATACAATTAATATATAATGCACAAAAACAATTGGAACGTGTGCAGCCGAGACTTCTTAATAAAGGTAACGGTATACTATCTGATTTACCAATTCCCGATGTGTCGTAATGATGCACGGGAATTTTTTAATACAAGAAAAAGGGTGATTGCTCTTGTTTGAAACAACCTATTTAGCCGGCGGCCGATTAGATCCACCTTTTCATCCGACTAAAACCGAACCATTCATACCTGGTTTCATTATGGATTCCACATCATTTAAAACGGATGAAGTGAAATATACATTACCTGCAGATATGGAGATTTACGCAATTAGTGTTAGTTCTTCCATTTACGAATTAGATGATAAATGGGATTTAATCGTAAACGGGCAAACCGTTTGCCAAGATATTTATACAAAGCGGCTTCCGGAAGGGATGCACTTTATGGTTTATAAAGCAGTTAAAGCAGGAGACACAATTGTATTTCGATTCCATAACCAAGGAATTCTTGATAAAACAGTTTGGTTTGAATTGCACTTTTTAAGATAAGGGGGCGTATTGATGAGTTTTGCTGTTACCTATATGGCTGGTGGAAGATTCGACGCACCTTACTTCCCAACAAAAACAGAGCCATTCATACAAGGGCGAAGAGTTGGTATACATGATGAAATTCATGTAGATAAGTTTTCATTACCATTCGAAACAGAAATGATTGCTTTTTCTGTAGCTGCTTCACATTACAGTGACTCAGACTACTGGAATTTATTTATTAATGGCCAACAAGTATTTAAAGAGGTGTATGTAAAAGATGTGCCGGAGGGATTTAATTTCTCCATTGTAAAACCTATACCTGCTAATGCAGAACTAAAGTTTGAATACCACAATGCATCTGCAGAGAAAAAAGCTATATGGCTTAATTACCAACTATTAAGAGATTAGGAGCGTGAAATAGATGGCATACGTTGAAAAAATGTATACAGAAGGCGAATTCCAAGACGAAATTGTTAAATTAGTAATCGCTAACGGATGGAAAAAAGTAAAATCGTTTTTCAGAGCCGTTTATCCGGATTTAGACGTAAAATCCGATGATGATACAAAATTTGAATTCGGCATGAGTAAGCACATGTTAGTGAAAAATAATAGCGGTTCTATTTATGGAATTGCTCAAATTTCAAAATGGTCAATTAAAAAGTCAGAGATTAAATACAACTTCACAAATGAAGAAGGAAAGAAAGCTTTTGCCGAAGACGGTAAAAAACGTCTAGAAAGCGGTAGGGATCGTTCTTGTTTTTATGTTTACATGATTGAAAAAGAACCAAGCGTTGCTGATGAGGGTGTTCTTGTTCTTCCTTATGAATCTAATAAATTCGAAAAAACATTATTAGATGTTGAACTAACTAAAATAACAGTTACTACAAAAGTAAATAGTGGTATGTCTTACAAAGTTTACTCCTATGACGAAGCAGAGACACAAGTCATGATGTCCCCTTGGGTGAAAGTGACATTACGAAATACGAATTTACAAGGTATCGATGCTCAAACAAATTGGTGGCCAGATTCATTGGTTCGAATTAATGGCCAAGTTGATGAAAGCCGTGTTGTTTTATTAATACAAGCTGATAATGCACCAGCCTTTGAAAACAATGTGGTTCCAGTTACACCGCTTTATATGGGCCAATTAGAAAGCTATGCAAATGATGATACATTAGGTGACGCTTTATGGGCGGGAACAGCCTTTGATACTGGAAACGAAGCAGCATCACACAAATTCGATTTTAACGATACGAAACCATATAGAAATGTAGAAAACTACATGCCTGTCATGAAGTCTTATCCACGTTCCCCTGGTAACGGTATTGATAACGTAATTATTAAACGTTCAAGATTAGGAGCAAGGTACCAGGCTCATTTTATTGCTTGGAATGTAGCGCCTAATGCAATGCCACCAGATCGCGTTGGTAAAGATGGTGGTCAATATTCACTAGCATGGCAATCTCAAGATAATGATGAATACAAATATCAATTTAACCCATCTGTTTATAGCAATAAAGTACATACTTCTCGTGCTTATATTGTTCATCCAGATGAAGGTGTACGTGGATATTTACCTTATATGATCCTATTGTCTCCGCTAGGTCTATTAAATGGCGATAGATTAAAAGTTAGAAAGAATACTTGTCCGGATTCACACGACATTTACAAATTCTTTAATGTAGATGCTATTTCACCAATTACAAAAAGACCTGCTACAGCGTATCGTCCTGCTGGATTAGGTATTTTTGAGAAAACAGTATAAAGGAGTGTACATATATGTGGTTTGATAAAGTCGTATATTTACAAACATTACCGCAAGAATTAGAAAAACTATTTGCTGATAACGGTTGGAAACGAACGCTATTTTTCCAAATTAAGAGCGGCATTTCAAAATTTATTGATGTAAGGTTGTTTGAATCGTTAGGAAGTGATGGCGAACGCAGAAGATTCGGTATAGCAAATGCGTATGATACTGCGGATTCTGATTTCACTGATAGCCGGTTTATTTCTGCAGATTCTCCACTAGGTAAATTAGGGATGGGGGATGGAGTGAAGAAAGACTTCTCTATCCCTGTTTCTCCTGTTCTTGGCCCTTCTGTCATTGTATATGTAAATGGGTTTGAACAAGAAAAGAGTAAATATAAGGTGGATGCAACTACAGGAAAAGTAACATTTACTACTGCTATTGCAAAAGGCGATAAAGTAACATGCGAATACAGATTAGCTACCAACACATATGAGCCAAACAATGACATGCTGCTATTTACTTTCAATCGATACTTTATTGAAAAAGAGATCCTTTCCGGTGATAAATTAGGGGAATTAGGAAAAGGAAATGGAACGAAAAAGAACTTCGCATTGCCATTCCCTAACTTTGACGAAAGTAGGGCCGTAGTTTACAAGGATAATACAATTGTTGATCCTAGCGAGTATTCGTTCACTGAAACGGAAATTGTATTTAAAACCGCACCTGCAGCAGATACAACAATTAAGATTAGCGGTATTTATTTCTTATTACCAAAAGAAGACGGAACACTGGATACATTAACAGCAAAAACAAGTTTCGATGTACAAAAGATGGAAAGTATTATGGGTGAAGTATATTCCACGATTAATTTTGTGAATCCATCGCCTTATACATCAATTAGTTTTACACCGGAGCAGCGTTTCTCTAAAGAATTAAATCGCGACTCTGTTGTTTATCTGTATGGGAATGCAAACAAGGACCGCTTAATTATGTTTATGCGTGTAGATCCAACACCAAATCCAGTTCGTGCATTATTTGTTCCGTTGTATATCGGAAAATTATATACATTCGATGTTGCACCAAGAAAAAACATGATTATTTTAAGCGGCTGCAGACCAGGCGACCAATTTGTATATTCACCAAATAAGAAAATTGGTAATGCGCCACTTGATTACGGTTCTGATACATCAAACGGAAACGAAACAGTTCAATTATCACAATCAAGTACAGGAGCCATGTACCAGCATCATTATTTAGCTTTCATTACTCATGATATGTCAGTAGATAGTGGACAAGGACGCTTTAATCCATCGGTTTATAGTGGTAAATATCATTTATCTCAAATTTATATTGTACATCCAAATGATGGCTATGTTGGGAAGCTAGATGATGTTTATGCCGTTCATCCAAAGAATATCCAGCAAGCCGATGAACTAGAAATTGAAAAAACAGTTGTAGATGAAGTACTTGGACAAGGTGATGGCCATCGTAAAGTATTTCATTTAGAACATAAGCCAAAGGGCGAAACGTTACGATTATTCATTTCATGTAAAGAAGTAGAAAAAACAGATTATGTATACAATGCAGAGGATAAGACCGTTACATTTAACGAAGCACCGGTTATTGGTTCTGAAATCACAGGCGCTTATGAAATGGCTCAATTATATCGTTATACATTACCGACAACGCCCGTTTGTCCTATGACACAAGCAAAAGCAACACCATTTAATCCAATTGGTTTAGCGATCTACAAAGAAGATATTTAAGCATAAGGGGGTAGCAGAAGAATGAGTGAAAAAGTTTATTCTATTGCTTCCCCTTCTATATGTACCAAAGAAAAAAGTCATGTTGTTGTCGTTGGTTCTGGACCTAATCAGAATGAAAAAGTTTATTCTTTCTCTATTACGCCAGCGAATACAGAAAACAAAAATGATGTTGATTATCCAGTTTGCATTGCTCCTTATGCGAGATATAAGGCTGTTAAAGAAGATAACGCAGGAGTAACCGCCACAAAAGTAAGAGCAAAAGGGATTTTAACAGATGTTGTAGAGAATGCATTGCGACAAATAGAGGTAGAAGCCTACATTTCAAATGCAACTGATTCTGATTTAAATCGAAATATAAATGTGGCCAACATTGAAATGCAGCATTCGCAACGAATGGACAGTATTTCTGTTCAACTAATTTCTGCAGAAGAATCACCACAACACAGACGAATTTTCGATATAAACCATATCGAAGGGGTAGAGAGCGAAAAACCAAGCGAGATAGAAGCAATGGTACACGCTTCTGATGAAACAAATCTTATAACGAATGAGTATGAAGCTGCACCGATCATAAAGCAGGATTTACTAAAGGGTAAGTTACGTGAATTCGCTGCAGGTGTAGAAGTATTACCAGAATGGGTAAATGTTGCGCGTATTGTATATGGTGAAGGTTTTTATAATGAACTTATGGCCGAAAGAGTTGCAACGGATTATGAAGCTGTATCCATGCATAATGAAACGGGCGAGATTGTTACCAGGGAGCTAAAAGCTACACATGCAGAGGTTACTTTATCTAATGCAGTTCCAAATATATTACCTGTATCTATTGCCGAAAATGAAACTGGTGATATACAGCAAAAAGAAATACTTCTTCATGCCCCGGCACAATTTGAATTTGGTACAAAAGAGCGAGAAGTCAAAGGAATCATAGAAGAATTTGATTTATTCAATGGTATGGGTATACCGGTTTATCTTCCGGATTATGATTTATTTGCTCGTATGCAAAGAGACATTGAAACATCTATCGTTAAACAATATGTGTTGAATCGTGTAGAAGAAATTGAAAATGTGGACCTTCTTCCTTATGAAGATATTGAAAGCGCGTATTTAATTCGTGACATAGATGTAGCTCAAATTAACCTGGATCACTCTATTCGAACAAAGGAACTTGCTGCAGATGTTATTGCAAGTGACGAAGTAAACAAGAAAATAAATGTATTTGATTCTGAAAGAAATGAATCTGCATCATTTACAAGAACAAAAGAACAGTATGCGAATGTAGATACAACACACGCATTTGAACGTATCGTAGAAACACTTGATTCTGTTTATACCGATCAACAAGAATTCGCAAATAAAGAAAATGTATTTACTGCAGCTATAGAGATAGGACAAAAAGTTAAAAATGCTTCACGGGTATTATCTGTTAAAGATATTTCTAAAACTGACGATGCGAATAAATCGCAAAACATATTCGAGATACAGACAATTGTTACAGAAGCAGCAGAAAGGTTACATGAAATAAATGCCGGTATTGCTGATGCAGGTTATTCTCATCGTATCTTCAAAGAATTACAAGGCGTATCGCCAGACGTTACTTTTGCAGAAGTGAAAAATGAGCTCCAAGCAACTGTAGTTGAACTGGAACAAGCTGATAAAGAAGATACTGCAGTACTTACACATGTTGATTCAATTTCTTCATTCGGATTAAAAGAACGCTTACTTATTACTGATGTAAATACTGATGAAGTTGCCAGTAAAACCGAAAAAGAATTACAAGCTACCATAGAAGAGTTTGATTTATTTGAGGGCCTTGGTATTCCTGTATATCTTCCAGAATTCGATTTGTTTGGCCGTGTTCAAAAAGAACTAGAAACACGTATTGCCTTACTTAATGCTTCATCTAAATCACTAAATGTGATGCAAATGAAGCTAGATCAAACAATTGAATCTGAAAAAGCAATAAAAGAATATACAACTGTAGTAATTGAAGAAGTAGCTTCGGACACCGTTCCAGTTATCTTAGATGCTGAACATATATCATTAGATATTTCTTATAAACAGGATACACAACAAGCTCTTATTACAGAGCAAGAAGCCTTTACCGGTATACGTGAATTTGAGGGCGGAATTATCTCTGATATAACACCAGCCGATAAAGAAGTTATAACAACAGATGCAAATGTAATTGAAACTGTAGATGCAGCAAGGGAATCTGAACGATATGCAATCGTTAGTGAACAAGAATTATTAGAGCGACAGGCTATTGTAGACGCTGTGACTAATGAAGTTGATACATTTGATAGGGAATGTGGATTAGAAAGCGTCACAGAGGAATATGAACGGTTTGAACGTACACCAGAAAGAGAATCAGTTCTAGAAGATAATGAGCTATTCAAAATGGAGAGAGTACTAGATACAGAAAAACCAGATGAATTAATAGTTATCGAAAAAGAAAATGATGATCCGAAGTTATGGCTGCGGCATAGTCGTCAATCTTGGTGGACAAATTCAAATTGGAAGAAAACAAGATAAAGAGAAGGTGATGGTATGGCGTATATAGGACAAGTACTCAAAAATCCAGAAACCGGTTGGAGACGTTATGATGATGCTAATACCCTTATTACGTATGAAGGTGATTGGAGAATAGCTGAATCGTCTTACGCCGCTTATGGTAAATACCATCTTTGTGCTGGTAAATCAAAAATACGATTTTCATTTGTGGGTAGTAAACTTCGGATAATAGGTGGTACTCATAAGGGTTGGACTGGTACTGTTTATGTTGAGATAGATGGTGAAAATTGTGGTACTTATACTAACTATAACCCTGCTTCATATGGGGAATATTCTATTCTTTTATACGAAAAGAACGATCTAGAGTACAAAGTTCATAATGTTGTTTTGCATACAGATCAGATAAGCACTTTAGATGCTCTGGATTTTGGAGAACCAGGAGGGCTTGTCGTTCCTATCAAAGTCGGTGATGTATTAAAAGAACCTCAACTTGGTTGGACACGGTTTGATGATACGGATAGTAATTTTCATTATTCTGGGGCATGGGCCATATCTAAATCAGTTGAATACTATGGAGGTTCTATACACTTCTGCCCAGAAAATAACAAGCTGGCAACTGTAGAATTCAAATTCTATGGGAAAGCTTTGCGAATTATAGGTTTATTATCTTCTTCGTATGATGTAGGTCAAATTTCAATTGATGACATGCCATCCGAAAACATTATTTATACATATAATCCTTTAAAAACTCAGGCATTAGTTTATGAGAAAGTGGATTTAAAAGAAGATTTTCATACAGTTAAACTATCTGGTCTTAGTATAAATTTTGACGCAATTGACATTCTAAAAGGAAAGCTAGTTCCTTTTAAACAAGAAAAAATAAAAGTATCCTTATACGAAAAAGAAAGCGGAAAAATATTTGTAGATGATTTTGATTTCGTAAATCCAAAATGGCTTATGTCACCATCAAATTCATTTAACAATGCTATAAAAAAAGGATTCTTACGTATGAATCATTCTGCAGATAAAGACGTTATACTTTTAATCGATAAACCACAAAGTAACTTTGCAATCCAGGTTATTGCGGATTATGCTCCTACAAAAGAAGGAGATGAGGGCGGCTTACTGATTTATCAAAATGAAAAGAATAAGGTTGAATTCCTTGAATCTTATTCTGCTAATGGTTCACAAAGCAATAAAGAGTGGATGGCAATATGCAAGGAAGATCAATGGGACTTTTATACAAAAACAGATACATTTTTTGATTATGCGGATAACGATTCATTGGCAGCAAAAAGAATTGGTGTTGTTTTAAAAAGAGGAACTGCAGAGGAATTTGTACCGCTAGACATCAATAAAATTATTATGACAACAAGCAATATGTTACGTCTGCGCCAACTATATGAAAATTATAAGGTTGTATTAAAAGATACTGCAGATAATATCCTGTCTACTAACATCGTAGCTGCAGCTCATACAGGCATTGATATTCTACTTCCTTCTTTAGAGTTTGAGGGAAACATAGAAATATATGATGAGGAAAACGAACTAATAGCAAAGAAACAAGCTACCTTTTACGGTGGGGATATGTATTGCATGGGTTCATCCCTGCAAATCAAAATGAATAGCGAAGAATTAAATACAACGGATCCAACGAACTTAGGTTACATGGTGAATAATGAACGTATTGTAAAAATGACAATCGTAAATGATAACATCGGTGCTGCTACAAATATAAAACTATCCATTCAACAGTACATGGAGAAAGTCGGTTACACCTGGGCGCTTATTTCGTTAGATGGGACAAGATATTTAAATGAAATACAGATTGATTCAGTAGCCGCACAAAGTACACGTGATTTTTGGGTAAAGGTTGTGAAGGATACAAATTTCCTAGCATTCGAACCGATTTATTTTAATATTCATCTAAAACATAATTGAGGTGAATACAATATGGGAACTGTAATGAAATTATATAGATATACATCCGAAAGCGAGATTACACCATCAATCCTTATTGAGAGGAATATACAAATTACAATTGAACCAGGAAAAACTCTATATACCCCATTAGATGTAGGTTGTAACAAATACGATATTCGCACGATTCAAGTTACAAATGATTCAAACGTTGAAGCAATGTTATTTATGTACGATCAAAAAGAGAATGGGAATCAAATCTATAAAAGCTTATCCGAAAAAAGAACATATGATATTTTATCCATTCCTTGCGAGGATAAAGATCATACAAACAAGGTCCATCTTTATATAGAAAATAGGGGCGTAGCAACCTCTACTTTTAATATTTCCATGAAAGCAATACGTTTAAGTTAAGGAGGAATATATAAAATGACCAATAAAATTTGTAAGTTACACAGACTAGAACGAAGAGAAGTCTTTATGAAGATTATTAATGAAATGAAAAAGGCTGGATGGCAGCAATTAAATGCTGATGCGCCATCAAAAGATAAAATTTACGTCATGTACTCAAGTGGTAACGACGGTATGAAGAATCATTATATAGAATTACGCCCATTCGATTACGTCACTGCAAGTAGCCAAGATATTATAGCAGGTAACTATCCCCATTTTGATATAAGGAATTCTGCTAATTCTGTTACTGATGCAAACTTTAGATTAATTGAAAGATATGATAAAGAGAAGGATGTTACCTTTGGAGGACCTGGTGCGTTCTATCCATTATGTTTTCATCAAGGGAAAACAACTAACAATACTAGTGCTACTAATATTAGCAAACCAATTGCTATGGTAGACCTATATTTATACGTTGATAAAGACATTGTTATCTATTGTGTTTATGAAAACGATGATAATCTTCCAGAACGAAAAGGAAGGACTGTAATAGGATTATTTGGTATTCCAGATGACCTATATCAACAAGAGCAATTCAGCCCTATATCTTCCCCTTTTAGTGTCTTAGTGAGCGCTTGTCCAAGTTGGTACCCAACTTCAGCACTGGTAGCTGCTAGAAGTAAACTTATATATGAGGGATTAAAAAATGTTCCTATTACTATTTTCATTTGGGATAAGGTATTTTTAAAGGCACCTTCTTTAGAAGGAAATATAATATTCACATCATTTTTCATGGGAGATAACGTAGATGGATTAAGAGCAAAATTTGATGGCCTTTATACATATAGAGGTTCAAATTTTGTAACTGGAGATATCGTTGAAATTTCTCAAGATGGAGAAGTGCAGAAATATAAATTATTTAACACCTACTACTCAAGTGTATGGAGTTCATTTCCGGAGTACAACATTGCATTAAGAGTAGAATAAGGCTGGTGATTATATGACAATAAAAGGCATAATAATTCAACCAAAAACACTGTATCCAACCGTACAACGTAAACCACAAATACGCAAAGGCTCAAAATTAGAAATCAGTGACATGTACCTTACAGGGGTGAGACAAACCACCACACGAAAAGGGTTTATGTTTAATTTCTCCCGAAACGAAAGTAAAAATACTGAAAAAGCAGTGATGAAACCACCACGTACTGAACCACTAGAATACGCGTGGAAGAAAATGAACATATAACTTTATTGAAACCGAGCGTGCAGCAGCAGGCTTTTTTATTTTCGTCATAATTTGAAAGACCAACTATGAGAAGTCAAGGGGAGTTTTTTATATAAATAGGGGGTGTTTTTCTAAAAAAGGGCGTGCCAAATAAACCTAAGGATTTTCAAAAAAAATGAAAAGGTC